>CAMWVJ010000025.1 GCA_947177645.1 uncultured Desulfovibrio sp. | reverse complement strand
CCTTCCAGAAGCTGGTTGCCTGGAAGGGGCAGCTCGTCTTCGCATACAGCTTCTAGGCATCAGGGCAGCAGGGAAAACAAGAAAGGGGAGCCGCAAGGCTCCCCGTTTTTGTGTGGAGGGGGTTTCGGGTTTACGGCCGCGAGGGGCGAGGAGGAGCGCCCCGCACGGCCGCGAGTTCACTACCTACCAGCAGCCGCAGCCGCCCATGGGGGCATAGCCGCCGCCCCAGTTGCCACCACCCCAGCCGCCGCGATGGTGGCCGCCGCGGCGCCCGTGGTGATAGCCGTAGCCGTAGCCGCCGTTCGGACCCCAGCAGGGTCCGGGGCCGTAGCCCGGGCCGGCATTGGCAGGGCCGTTGCCAGGGCCGAAGCCGTTGCGCGGGCCGGGCGCGGGCTCGAAGGCCTCGGCCGGGATGCCTTCCTTGGCGAGCTTCGCGCGCAGGTCCACGCGGGCGGCCATGAGCTTGCCGCGCAGTTCGCCGATCTCACGCGAAAGGCTTTCGATCTTGTCCTTGTCCGGCTCGGGGCTGGCCAGCTGGGCGTCGAGCTCGGCGCGCTTGGCGCGGAGTTTTTCGCGCGTCTCGCTGGTGGCCGCCACGGTCTCGTCGTGGATCTTTTTCGCCTTGGTCTGCTGCTCCGCGCTCATGCCGGGATACGCCTGCGCGTCGGGGCGGTAGTCGCGGCCGGCGGCCTGGGCCGCGCCGGCCATGCCCAGGGCCAGGATGGCCGCCAGGGCCAGGGTGGTGAGCTTTTTGTTGAACAGGGTCATGATCATCCTCGCTGTTGAAGTTGGGGCGCATCTGCGCCGCATCGTCTGTGCCCGGCATACAGCAAGCGGCGTGCCATTTTAGCTAATCCGCTGATATTCTGAAAAAAGTTCAAAAATCCCCTCTCTGCGGCTTGCGCGCGCCTGCTCCGTGGCGTAACCTTTTTACCCAGAGGCGCCCCATGGCGAGTAAAAAGGTAACAGAAGCGGGAAAAGCGGATACTTTTGACCCAGGTGTCATCCCGCGGGGCAACCTGGGGGACGGCCCTGGCGCTGCACCCACGGGCGAGGCCCCTCAAGCGCGCCGGGCGGATCAGACCGCGGATGCCCCCCTGTGGCGGCAATGCCTGCTGCTCGCCGTGGCGGCCCTGATCGGGCTCGCCGTGGCCGGGATCGCCATCAGCCGGGCCGTGGAGCGTGAGCGCGCGCAGATGCTCGCGGCCATCCACGGGCGGGCCGATTCCCTTGTCTGGGCGCTGGAGGGCGGCGCGCGCCTTCTCGACCGAGCGGGGCTGGCCACGGGCACCCTTGGGCGGCTCGTGGCCGAGGTGGCGCGGCAGCCCGGCGTGGCCTGGATAGCCATCACCGACAGCACGGGCCGCATCCTCGCGGACAGCAATCCCGAGCTCGCGGGCGCCACGCTCTACACCCCCGAGGAAATGCGCCGCCTCGCCCCGGGGCGCGTCACGCGCGGCCGCTTCAGCCCGGACGACCCCAACATCTACGAGACCTGGCGCCTCTTCGCGCCGGCGCGGCTGCGCGGCATGGCGCGACGGCACGATGGCGCCGGCAGCGATGTCCGCTGCGTCTTCGTGGCCCTCGATGTGGCGGGCATGCGGGATGCCCTGAAGGAGTATGCCCTCCAGCTCTGGATCGTGGCCGGGCTCGTGCTCGTGGCCGGGCTCGCCGTGGCGGGCCTCGGCCTGCTCTTCCGGCGCTACCGCTCCTCCAGGCGCCTGCTCGCCGACGCCGAGGCCCTGGCCGCGCAGGTGGTGCGCAACTATCCGGCCGGCCTCGTGGTGCTGGACACGACCGGGCGCCTGCGTCTCAGCAATGCCCGGGCCCGGGCCATGCTCGGGCTGGACGCCCCGGCCCCCGGGGACGCGCCCGAGTCCCCGGCCGGCGCGGCCGCCCTCGCCGGCAGGGGCCTCGACTGGCCCGCGCTCATGGCCGAGCTGGAGCAGGGAACGGGCCTTGTGGAGCGCGAACTCGAGCTGTGGCGCCCGCAGGGCGCCCCGCTCCCCGTGCAGCTCACGGCCGCGCGCCTGCTGGACAGCGGCGGTGCGGTGACGGGCTACCTCTTCGCCCTGCGCGACATGGGCGAGATCCGCAGCCTCCAGCGCCAGCTCCGCCAGCATGAGCGGCTTTCGGCCCTGGGCAATCTCGCCGCCGGCCTCGCGCACGAGATCCGCAATCCGCTGAGTTCCATCCGCGGCTATGCCACCTACCTCACCGAGCGCCTCAAGGACGACCCCCTCGGCCACGCCACCGGCCAGATACTTATGGAAGAGACCGGGCGCCTCGACCGCGTGCTGACCGATCTGCTCAGCCTGGCGCGGCCCCGCGATCTTGCGCCCGCGCCCGCGGACCTCGCCGCCGTGCTCGAGCGGGTGGTGACGGTGGCCGCGCCGGACGCCGCGGAAAAGAGCGTGCGCCTCACGGCGAGCCTCCCCAAAGGCGGCGCCGAAGCCTGCGTGGACGCGGACCGCCTCATGCAGGCCGTGCTCAACCTTGTCATCAACGCCATCCAGGCCACGCCGGCCGGCGGCGAAGTGGAGGTGGCGCTGGAGCGGGACGAGGCCGAAGGGGAGGGCACGCCCGGCTGGCGCATCCGCGTGCGCGACACGGGCTCGGGCATGTCCGCGGCCACGGCGGCGCAGATCTTCACGCCCTATTTCACCACCAAGGCCAACGGCACGGGCCTCGGGCTCGCCATTGCCCGGCAGGTCGTGGAGCAGCACGGGGGCGCCATCAGCGCGAGCACCCTGCCCGGGCGCGGCACCACCATGACTATAAGGCTGCCCGGCGGGGCCTGCCTGGAGAAGCCCGCGGGAGGTGCGGCATGAAGAAGCTCTCCATCCTCGTGGCCGACGACGACGCGGCCCATCGCCGCATGCTTGTGACCCTGCTGGAAAACTGGGGCTATGCCGTGGAGGCGGTGGCGGACGGCGCCGAGGCCGTGCGCCTCGGCCGCGAGCGCCCCTTTGACCTCGCCCTGCTCGACGTGCGCATGCCGGTCATGGACGGGCTCGAGGCCCTGAAGGAACTCCATGAGGCGCGGCCTGCGCTCCCCGTGCTCATGATGACCGCCTATTCGGACGTGCCCGCGGCGGTGGAGGCCATCAAGAGCGGCGCCTGGGACTATCTTGCCAAGCCGCTGGACTTCGAGCGGCTGAAGGTCAGCCTGCGCAATGTCTTTGCCCATGCAGATCTTGTGGAGGAGAACGCGGCCCTCTCCCGCCAGCTTGCGGAGGGCGGCGGGCGGGGCGGTATCCTTGGGCAGAGCGCGCCCATGCGCGAGCTCTGGGAGATGATCCGCACCATCGCGCCCAGCGAGGCCACGGTGCTCGTGGCCGGCGAATCCGGCACCGGCAAGGAGCTGGCCGCGCGCGCCGTGCATGACCTGAGCCGCCGCGCCGCCGGGCCCTTCGTGGCCGTCAACTGTGGCGCGCTCACCGAGACCCTGCTGGCGTCCGAACTTTTCGGGCACGAAAAAGGGGCCTTCACCGGCGCGGACCGCCGCCACGAAGGGCTGTTCGTGCGGGCGCGCGGGGGCACGCTCTTTCTGGACGAGATCGGCGAGATGCCGCTTGCCATGCAGGTCAAGCTCTTGCGGGTGCTTCAGGAGCGCGAGGTGCTGAGCGTGGGCGGCACGCGCCCCGAGCCCGTGGACGTGCGCGTCATCGCGGCCACCAACCGCGACCTCGCGCGGGAGACCGCCGAGGGCCGCTTCCGCGAGGACCTGTACTACCGCCTCAACGTGGTCACGCTCACCATGCCGCCCCTGCGCGACCGCGAGGGCGACATCGAGCTTCTGGCCCGGCATTTCGCGGCCCGCTTCGGCCGCGCCAACCACAAGCGCGTCGCCGGCATCACCCCGCAGGCGCTGGACATCCTCGCCCGCTATGCGTGGCCGGGCAATGTGCGCGAGCTCGAGAACGTCATGGAGCGGGCCGTCATCCTCATGCCCGGCGAACATATCGACGTGCGCGAATTGCCCGGGCGCCTGCTTTCTGGGCGGGCGGAGGGTGCTGTTGCGGCAGATGCCGGGACGGCCGGGGAGGCAAGGGGCGCAGCCCTGCCGGAGAGCGAGGACGGACGCCTGCCCACGCTGGAAGAGGTGGAGCGCGAGGTCATCCTGCGCACCCTGGCTCGCTGCGGCGGCAACAAGAGCGAGGCCGCGCGCGTGCTGGGCATCACCCGCAAGACCCTGCATGCGCGGCTCAACCGCTACGGCGCGGAGCCGGATGGCGGAGGCGCCGGGGAGCAGGAAGAGGAGGGGTAAAAGATGGGCATCGTCTTCCTCGTGGGCGGCCGCGGCGCCGGCAAGACCACCGTGGGCCGGGCGCTGGCGCAAGAGCTTTCCTGCGCCTTCACCGACATGGACGACTTTCTCTGCGCCCGCGCGGGCATGAGCGTGGCCGACATCGTTGCCGCCGAAGGCTGGGAAGGCTTCCGCGCGCGGGAATGCGCGGCCCTGCGCGAGGCGGCGGCCGAAGCTGCCCGGGTGGGGGGCGGGGTCATCGCCACCGGCGGCGGCGCAGTGCTGGACGCGGGCAACCGGGACTTTCTGCGCGCAAACGGCGTGGTGGTCTGGCTTTCGCTGCCGCCGGAGGCCGCGGCGGAGCGGCTGGCGGAAAGCCCCCTCGCCGCGCAGCGGCCTTCGCTCACCGGGAAGAGCATGCTCGAGGAGGTGCGCGAGGTCATGGAGGCGCGGGCACCGCTCTACGCGGCATGCGCGCATCATACGGTGGATGCGGCCCTGCCCGCGGGCGAGGTCTGCGCGGCCGTGCTGGGGCGGCTGCCGGGCCGGCAGAAGCCGGAAGAGTAAATTTTTTCGCGTTTTGCCATATTTGCGGCCAATACCCTTTGACATAATCCTGACGGGGGTCTATGCTGCAAGAGCTTCTTCAGCCATTGTCATCTCTTGTCAGCCACAGGGGGCGCGCGCATGCTGGACCTGAACATCACCCTTCTTTTTCAGCTGGCGAATTTCTTCATTGCCCTCATCGTCCTCAATATCCTGCTCATCCGCCCTGTCCGCGACATCATTAAAAAGCGCAACGGCCTCATGGACGACCTGGCCGGCGAGGCCGACGCCTTCACCGCCGAAGCCACGGAAAAGCTCAACCACTACGAGGCCGAGCTCGCCCGCGCCCGGCAGGAAGCCGGCCTCACCCGTGAAGAGGGGCGCCAGTCCGGCCTCTCCGAGCAGCAGAACATCGTGGGCGAGGCGCAGCAGAGCGCGCGCCAGCTGCTCGCCGAGAACCGCTCCGCCCTGCGCGGTCAGGCCGAGGCGGCGCTCAACGAGCTGCGCAACGGCATCAGCGATTTTTCCGCCAAGGTGGGCGACCGCCTGCTCGGCAACGCCTAGGCCCGGCATGGCGCCGCGCACATCGAACGCAGACCGCAACGGGGGGTGCGTCTTGAGCATCAAAACATTCCGCAACTTCCTGCCCGTCCTGCTGCCCGTTCTTCTGGCGGGCCTCGCGGTGCTGACGGCCGCCACGGAGGTCATGGCCTCCGAGGGGCACGAGCCGCGCTGGGGCGATTTCGCCTGGCGCGTGGTGACCCTCGTCATCTTCGTGGGCATCCTCTGGTATTTCGTGGGCGGCCTCACCAAGCGCTTCCTCCGGGGGCGGCGTGAGACCATCAAGGGCACCCTCGACGAGCTGGAAAAGCGCCGCGAGGAGGCGCGGGAGCACCTCGACGCCATCGAGGCGCGCATCGCCAACCTGGACGCCGAGCGCAAGGCCATCCTTGAGGAAAGCAAGGCCCAGGCCGCGCGCCTCCGGCAGAACATTGTGGACGAAGCCCGGCGCCAGGCCGGCCAGATCGTCGACCAGGCCCGCCGCGCCGCCGAAAACGAGGGCCGCGCCATGCGCGACCAGGTGCGCGCGACGCTCGCCGACGAGATCGTGGAGGCCACGGAAAAGGCCCTGCGCGGCAAGCTCACCGAGCAGGATCATGACCGGCTCATCGCCAACTCTCTGGACAAGGTGGTGCTGCGTTGACCGACACCGTTGTTGCGAGAAGATACGCCAGCGCCCTGTTTTCGCTGGGCCGGCGTGAGGGCGGCGACGCCCTTGGAAGGCACGGGGCCTGCCTCGCGGCCCTGGGCGAAATGGTGGCCGAAGAGCCGAAGCTCGGCTCCGTGCTGAAAAGCCCGGTCATCGGCGTGGAGGAAAAAAAGGGCGTGCTCGGCGCGCTGCTCGACAAGCTCGGCGCCGACAAGACCATGCGGAATTTCTGCTTTCTTCTGGCAGACAAGGAGCGCCTCGGCTCCCTGCGCCAGATCGCCGACTGGTACGGCATCCTCCTCGACGAGGCCAACGGCGTCCTCAGGGGCAAGGTCATCACCGCAGTCAAGCTCTCCAAGGAGAAGCAGGCGAAGCTCAAGGCCGAGCTCGCCAAGAAGAGCGGCGGCGACATCGAGCTTGCCTTCAGCGTGGACCCGGAGATCCTCGGGGGCATGGTGCTGGCCGTGGGAGACAAGGTGCTGGATTCGAGCCTGCGCGCGCAGCTGGGGATCCTCCGCGAGACTTTCAAGAGGGGTGTGTAGATGCAGATCAAAGCCGATGAGATCAGCAAGATCATCGAAGATCAGATCCAGAACTATGACCAGCGCGTGGAGATGAGCGAGACCGGCACCGTGCTCTACGTGGGCGACGGCATCGCCCGCGTGCACGGCGTCGAAAACGCCATGTCCATGGAGCTTCTGGAATTCCCCGGCGGCGTCATGGGCATGGTGCTCAATCTGGAAGAAGACAACGTGGGTGTCGCGCTTCTGGGCTCGGACGTGGGCATCAAGGAGGGCGACCCGGTCAAGCGCACGGGCCGCATCTTCTCCGTGCCCGTGGGCGAGAAGGTCATGGGCCGCGTGCTCAACCCCCTGGGCGAGCCCATCGACGGCCTTGGCCCCATCGACGCGGACGAGACCCGGCCCGTGGAGATCAAGGCCCCGGGCATCATCCAGCGCAAGAGCGTCCACCAGCCCATGCCCACGGGCCTCAAGGCCATCGACGCCATGACGCCCATTGGCCGCGGCCAGCGTGAGCTCATCATCGGCGACCGCCAGACCGGCAAGACGGCTGTCTGCGTGGACGCCATCCTGGCCCAGAAGGAAACGGGCATCCACTGCTTCTATGTGGCCATCGGCCAGAAGGAATCCTCGGTGGCGCTCGTGGCCGACGTGCTCCGCAAGCACGGGGCCATGGAATACACCACCATCATCTCGGCCACGGCCTCGGACCCCGCGCCGCTCCAGTACATCGCGGCCTACACCGGCTGCACCATGGCCGAATACTACCGCGACAACGGCAAGGACGCCCTCATCGTCTACGACGACCTTTCCAAGCAGGCCACGGCCTACCGCCAGATGTCCCTGCTACTCCGCCGCCCGCCGGGACGTGAGGCCTTCCCCGGCGACGTTTTCTACCTGCATTCGCGCCTGCTCGAGCGCGCGGCCAAACTGAGCGACGAGCTCGGCGGCGGTTCGCTGACGGCGCTGCCCATCATCGAGACGCAGGCGGGCGACGTGTCGGCCTATATCCCGACCAACGTCATCTCCATCACCGACGGCCAGGTCTACCTTGAGCCTGCCCTGTTCAATGCCGGCGTGCGCCCGGCCATCAACGTGGGCCTTTCCGTGTCCCGCGTGGGCGGCGCCGCGCAGATCAAGGCCATGAAGCAGGTGGCGGGCACCATGCGCCTCGACCTCGCCCAGTACCGCGAGCTCGCGGCCTTCGCCCAGTTCGGCTCCGACCTCGACCAGGCCACCAAGGCCAAGCTGGAGCGCGGCGCGCGCCTCGTGGAGCTGCTCAAGCAGCCCCAGTACCAGCCCATGCCCGTGCAGGAGCAGGTGGCCTCCATCTGGGCCGCCACCCGCGGCTACATGGACGACGTGCCCGTGGAAGACATCCGCGCCTTCGAGACGGACATGCTCACCTTCATGCGCGACACGCGGAAAAACGTGCTCGACGCCATCAAGGAAAAGAAGGTCATCGACGCCGAAGTGGAAAAGGGGCTCGAAGAAGCCGTCACCGCCTTCAAGCAGAGTCGGCAGGCCTAAGCGCGGGAGAGCCGGATGCCATCGCTCAAAGACGTAAAAATGAAGATCGTGGGTGTCGGCAAGACCAAGCAGATCACCAAGGCCATGGGCATGGTGGCTTCGGCCAAGCTGCGCGGCGCCCAGAGCCGCATCGAGCGCTTCCGCCCCTATGCCTCCAAGTACCGCGAGGTCATCGGCGCCCTCGCGGCCAAGGCGGACGGCGTGAGCCATCCGCTGCTCACCGAGCATGAGGAGAAGAAGCACTGCTGCATCATCCTCGTCACTTCCGACAGGGGCCTGTGCGGCGGCTTCAATGCGGCCATCATCGCCGAGGGGCTCAGGCTCGCCGGCGAGGCGAGGCAGCAAGGCATGGATGTGAGCTTCCTCTGCGTGGGCCGCAAAGGCCGCGACGCCATCCGCAAGAGCAGCTACACCCTGGGCACCTCCTATGCCGACAGCATGGGCTCGGTGGACTTCCCGCTGGCCAGCGCCGTGGCGACGGAGGTCATCCACAAGTACGAGGACATGGAGCTGGACGAGGTGTGGCTCGTCTACGGCGAGTTCGTCTCCATGGCCAAGCAGCCGCCGGCCTCGCTCAGGCTGTTGCCGCTCAAGGCTCCCGCCGCGGAGAGCGACCCGGATTCCGGCCCCATGTGCGAATATGTCTATGAGCCGAGCGAGGCCAAGCTCCTGGAGGATCTTCTGCCGCGCTACGTCAAGGTGCAGGTGTACAGCGGCCTTCTGGACACGGCAGCCAGCGAGCATGCGGCCCGCATGGCGGCCATGGACAACGCCACGCGCAACTGCGACGAGCTCATCAATACCCTGACACTGCTCTACAACAAGACCCGGCAGGCCTCCATCACGAGCGAACTCATCGACATCGTCGGCGGCGCGGAAGCGCTCAAGGGCTAAGGAGCGAACATGAGCAAGAACACCGGCAAGATCACCCAGGTCATCGGCGCCGTGGTCGACGTGGAATTCCCC
>CAMWVJ010000024.1 GCA_947177645.1 uncultured Desulfovibrio sp. | reverse complement strand
GAGCTGGCGCTGCGGGAGGGGGATTGAGCGACACGCGCCTCCCCTCCGCTTCCCGTTGCCAAAAGCGGGCAAAACGGGCATTTTCCAAGAAAACTTTGACTTTCCGCGCCGGCCGGTTTATGAGCGTCAGTTGCTCCCGCACGGGGAGCCGCCACAGGCCGGAAGCAGCATGACGGAACAGCGCGCCCAACCACCCACGCCCTTGCCGCAACTGGACGGCGTGCTGGTGCTGGACAAGCCCACGGGGCCCACGTCGGCCCGCTGCGTGGCCGCGCTCAAGCGCCTGGGGCAGAAGAAGATCGGCCACGCGGGCACGCTGGACCCGCTGGCTTCGGGCGTTTTGCTCATCCTGCTCGGGCAGGCGACGAAGCTCTCGTCCTTCATCATGCAGGGCGGCAGCAAGGTCTACCGGGGCTGCCTGCGCCTCGGGCAGACCACGGATACGTGGGACTGCCAGGGCGAAGTCATGGCCGAGGCGCCGTGGCAGCATGTGGCCCCCGAGGACGTGGCGCGGGACATCGCCTCGTGGACGGCCCTCACCGAGCAGCCCGTGCCGCCCTATTCGGCGGCCAAGCACGAGGGGCAGCCCCTCTACCGGCTGGCGCGCCGGGGCACAACGCCCCCGGCCAAGACCAAGGCCGTGAAAATTTCACAGGCGGCGGTGCTCGAGGTGAGCCTGCCGTTTGTGCGCTTCCGGGTCGCGTGCGGCTCCGGCACCTATGTTCGCTCCCTGGCCCACAGCTTGGGGATGCGCTTGGGCTGCGGGGCCGTGCTCACGGAACTGACCCGGGAGTACAGCCACCCCTTCGGGCTCGGCGATGCCACGGGGCTCGACGCCCTTGTGGCCGAGCCGGCCCTCCTGGCGGCGCGGGTGCGGCCACTGGCCGACGCGCTGCCCGCGTGGCCCCGGCTCCTGCTCACGCGGGAGCAGGAACGCCGCGTGCGCAACGGCATGGCGCTCCCCGTGAGCGCGGTAGCCGCAAGCGGCGAGGGCGCCCGGGACGCGGAGCACGCCCTGCTCTGCACGGCGGACGGCACGGCGCTGGCGCTCGCGCGGCGCGAAGTGACGCCGCTGGGGGACGCGTGGGCCGTTGCCAGGGGCCTGTGGTAAGGCCCCGGCCTCCGCGAAAAGAGGCTTGCAGGGGTGGCGCCTTATCAACCCTTCCTGAAAGGAGAATCGCTGTGGTCATGGATGCCGAACAGAAAAAGGCTGTCATTGACGCCCACGCCAAGCACGAGGGCGACACCGGCTCCCCGGAGGTGCAGGTGGCCCTGCTCACCGCGCGCATCGAGGGCCTGACCGGGCACTTCAAGGTGCACAAGAAGGACTTTCACTCGCGCACGGGCCTGCTCAAGCTGGTGGGCCATCGGCGCAAGATCCTCAATTACCTGAAGAAAAAGGATATTCAGCGCTACCGCGCGCTCATCGAAAAACTGGGCTTGCGCAAGTAGGCTTTCGTTTTTATCATGAAGGACTGCCAAGGGGGGGCGCAAGGCTCCCCCTTGGCGTATCAAGCCGGCCCCGCTTACGTGAGGCCGGGCTTCCGCTTTTCCCGCCCGGAAGTGGCGCCCGCGCGCCGCATTGGCGGGGATGACGCCCCGAAAGGGCACAAACGCAGAAGGGGGGTCCGGGAAAATCAGGCAGGGCGCGGCCGTCAACGCGCACCCGCACGGCTGCCCGCTTTTCCCGGAATCCCCTTCACCCATGAGGAATGTATGGCACAGGATATTTTTGAGCCCACGCGGGTCACGGCCGAGGTGGGCGGCAAGGAAGTCATCCTTGAATGCGGCCGCCTCGCCAACCAGGCGGACGGCGCGGTGTGGGTGCAGTGCGGCGGCACGGTGGTGCTCGTCACCGTGTGTTCGCAGCCGCTCGAGTTCGACAAGGGCTTCTTCCCGCTGACCGTGGAATATTCGGAAAAAATGTACGCCGCCGGGCGCATCCCCGGGAGCTTCTTCCGGCGCGAGATCGGCCGCCCCTCCGAGCGCGAGACCCTGGTCTCGCGGCTCATCGACAGGCCCATCCGCCCGCTCTTCCCCAAGGGCCTCAACGAAGACGTGCAGGTGCTCGCCACCGTCATCTCCGCGGACCAGGAGAACGATTCCGACGTGCTCGCCATCACCGGCGCCTCGGCCGCGCTCATGGTCTCGCGGCTGCCCTTCGCCGGACCCGTGGCCGGCGGGCGCATCGGCCGCATCAACGGCCGCTTCGTGCTCAACCCCACCATTTCGGAGCAGGAGCAGAGCGACATCAACCTCGTGTTCGCGGCCTCGCGCGACGCGCTGACCATGGTGGAGGGCGAGGCGCACTTTGTGCCCGAGGACGACATCATCGAGGCCCTGGAATGGGGCCGCAATGAGATCCAGCCGCTCATCGACGCGCAGTACAAGCTCGCCGAGCTTTGCGGCAAGCCCAAGATGGACTTCACCCCGCATGAGGACGACCCGAAGCTCGCCGCGCGCGTGGAGGAGCTGGCCCTTGCCGCGGGCCTCGACGCGGCCCTGCGCGTGCCCGAGAAGCTGGCCCGCAAGGAGGCGCGCAAGGCCGTCAAGACCGCCGTGCTCACGGCGCTCGCCGACGACCCGGCCTGGGCGGAGAACGAGGCCGCGCTCAAGGCCGTGCCCGACATGCTGGGCGACCTTGAGAAGCGGCTCGTGCGGGGGCGCATCGTCAAGGAGGGCACGCGCATCGACGGCCGCGACGTGAAGAGCGTGCGGCCCATCCAGATCCAGACGGGCGTGCTTCCCCGCGCCCACGGCTCGGCGCTGTTCCGGCGCGGCGAGACCAAGTCCATGGTCGTGACCACGCTCGGCTCCTCCACGGACGAGCAGCGCATGGATTCGCTCACCGGCGACGTGACCAAGCGCTTCATGCTGCACTACAACTTCCCGCCCTATTGCGTGGGCGAGGTCAAGCCCGTGCGCCTCTCGCGCCGCGAGATCGGCCACGGCGCTCTGGCCGAGCGCTCGCTTCGGCCCATCCTGCCCCCGGATACGGACTTCCCCTTCACCCTGCGCGTGGTGGCCGAGACCATGGAGTCCAACGGCTCCTCGTCCATGGCGGCCGTGTGCGGCGGGTCATTGGCGCTCATGGACGCGGGCGTGCCCGTGTCCGCGCCCGTGGCCGGCGTTGCCATGGGCCTCATCAAGGAGGGCGACCGCTTCATCGTGCTCACCGACATCCTCGGCGACGAGGACGCGCTCGGCGACATGGACTTCAAGATCGCGGGCACGGCCGAGGGCGTGACCGGCGTGCAGATGGACATCAAGATCACGGGCCTCACCACGGACATCATGCGCGCGGCCATGCGCCAGGCCCGCGAGGGGCGGCTGCACATCCTCGGCGAAATGGCCAAGGCCATCGCCGAGCCGCGCAAGGAGCTTTCGCGCTATGCGCCGCAGCACGCCGAGATCTTCGTCAACCCGGACATCATCCGGCTGATCATCGGCCCGGGCGGCAAGAACATCAAGGCCATCACCACGGCCACGGGCGCCTCGGTGGACATCGAGGACTCGGGCCGCGTCTCCATCTTCGCGCCCACGGCCGAGGCGCTGGAAAAGGCGCGGGAAATGGTCTCCTACTATGACCAGCGCCCGGACCTCGGCAAGAACTACCTCGCCAAGGTGCGCAAGGTCATGGACATCGGCGCCATCGTGGAGGTGCTGCCCAATGTGGAGGCGCTCGTCCACGTGTCCCAGCTCGACATCGGCCGCGTGGAGCAGCCCGGCGACGTGGCCCGCATCGGCGAGGACATGCTCGTCAAGGTCATCGAGATCAACGGCGACCGCATCCGCGCCAGCCGCAAGGCCGTGCTCCTCGAGGAACAGGGCCATCCCTGGAACCCGGAGGAGACCGCCCGGCCCCCGCGCCGCGAAGGCGGCGACCGCAACCGCGGCCCGCGCCACGGCGGCGACCGGGGTGGGGATCGGGGCGGCGATCGCGGCCCGCGCAGGCAGGGTTAGGCCCCTTTAGCGTAGCTGACGCCACTCCCTACGGCCCCGCGAACCTCTCGGGGCCGTGGGGAGTGGCCGGAGGACAGGCATGTTCGGAAAGAAGAAAAAGGCCAAGACCGCCCCGGCGGAAGATACGACGCAGCAGCAGAAGGCCGAGCCTGAACAGAAGGCCCCGCGCCCCGGCGCGGACCGCGTGCACGGCGAGGGCCTGGGCGACGCCTGGGTGGCGCTCACCGGGCAGAATCCGGCGGCCATCATGCCTCAGGTGGTGGCAACCGTGCTCAAGGAGGGCGGCACGCGGCCCCCGTGGCAGTGGAAGCGCGGCGGCCGCGAGCATGTGCTCATGGCCTGGCCGCAAGACCAGCCCGTGCGCGCGGCCGTGCTCGTGGCCGGCGAGGAGGGCGGCAAGCTCAGCCCCGTGACCGCCGTGCCCCTGCTGGAGGGCCTGCCCAACGACCTTGAGGTGGAGGCCGTCCAGCCCCGCACCGAGGGCCTGGGCGCGGACGTGGCCGTGACCGTGATGGAGGGCGAGAACCCCATGTGGTTCTTCGACCCGCTCTATGGCCGCGACAAGGACGACCTCACGCCCGGCATCACGCACACCTTCTGGCTCGCCGGGCTCGCGCTCGGCATCCGCAAGGCGCTGCTGGACGAGCTCACCATCACCCAGGGCCCGCAGTACGAGGCCCACGCGGCCGCGTGGCTCGAGGAGCATCCCGGCGCCTCGCGCCTCGACGTGCCGCCGCTCAAGATCCCCATGCAGGGCAAGCGCTGCATCATGCCCGGGCGCCGCTTCGGCGAGTACCAGGTGCGCAACGTGGTGGAGCGGGTGGAGGACTTCCGGCTGGAAAAGATGGATGTCAAGGCGCTCTACCTGAACTTCCCCTTTGAGGACCGCGCGCCGCTCAGGCTCGCGCTCTATGCGTCGAAATTCGTGCTCGGCGACTATGTGCCCGAGGAAGGTGACGAGATCGAGGCCTATGTCTGGCTCGAGGGCCGGATCATCGACCTCGAGGGCGCGCCGGTGGCCGGCGATGATGACGCGGCCCCCCGCGGGCCGGCCCCGGGCACCACGCCGCACCAGTAGTTTCCGCAGCCATTTTCGGAGGCGCGCGCCATGAGCCTGCCCCTGATCTGGTTTTTGCTGGGCCTTGCCTTTCTGGCGGTGGAGCTCGTCAATCCCACCCTGATCCTGGGCTTTTTCGGCATCGGGGCCTGGGTCACGGCCTGCGCGGCCCTTGTGGGCCTTGCGCCGGCATGGCAGATCGTGCTCTTCATCGTGGCCTCGCTGCTCGCGCTGCGCCTGCTTCGGCGGCGCTTCCGCCATGTGTTCGGGGGCCGCGCCGAGGCCGCCACGGACCCGCACGACTATGGCGGAAGCGGGGACGCCGCGCCGCCGCATCCGCTGGCCGGGCATACGGGCCGCGTGAGCAAGCCCGTGCGGCCGGACGGCCGCGGCGAAGTGCGCATCGACGGCAGCTTCTGGCGCGCCGTGGCGCCCGTCTACATCCCCGAGGGGCGCGAGGTGCGCGTGCTCGGCGCCATGCCCGAGGATTCGCTCGTCCTGCGCGTGGAACCGCTCACGCAGGATGACAGCGACGCCCCAAGGCCTCATACGGCTCATTAAAAGGACTGATGTATGGATGCCCTTCTCGGCTATGGGTGGCTCGTGCTGCTGGCGGCGCTCGTCATCGTCGTGCTCGTCAAGAGCGCGGTGGTGGTGCCCAACCAGTCGGCCTATGTGGTGGAGCGGCTGGGCAAGTTCCACAAGGTGCTCTTTGCGGGCTTCCACCTGCTCGTGCCCTTCGTGGACGTGGTGGCCTATCGCCGCAGCCTCAAGGAGCAGGTGCTGGACGTGCCCAAGCAGACCTGCATCACGCGCGACAACGTGACCGTGGACATCGACGGCGTGCTCTATCTTCAGGTCATCACGCCGGAAAAGTCGGCCTACGGCATCTCCGACTACGAGTGGGGCGCCATCCAGCTCGCCCAGACCTCGCTGCGCTCGGTCATCGGCACCCTGGTGCTGGACAAGACCTTTGAGGAGCGCACGCGCATCAACCAGGAAGTGGTGGAGGCGCTGGATTCGGCCACCGCGCCCTGGGGCGTCAAGGTGCTGCGCTACGAGATCCGCGACATTACGCCGCCGCGCAATGTCATGGAGGCCATGGAGAAGCAGATGCGCGCCGAGCGCGAGAAGCGGGCCGCCATCGCGCTTTCCGAGGGCGACATGCAGTCGCGCATCAATCTCGCCGAGGGCCAGAAGCAGGCCGCCATCGCCCAGTCCGAGGGCCAGAAGCAGGCGCTCATCAACCAGGCGGACGGCGAGGCCGCGCAGATCCGCAAGGTGGCCGAAGCCACGGCCGAGGCGCTGGACATCGTGGGCCGTGAGCTCGGCGGGGACGCCGTGGCCGCGGCGCAACTGCGCGTGGCCGAAGCCTGGATCGCCGAATTCGGCCGCCTCGCCCAAAAGGGCAATAGCCTCATTATCCCGACGAATCTGGCGGACGCGGCGGGCATGGTGGCGGCGGTGACGAAGATCATCAAACCGCACGAGGGGCTTGGCGCGCTGGCGGCCAAGGGGCCCGCAGCGCAGACGCCCGACCCGGCGGACGGCACGCCCCAGGCTGCCCCCATTGCGGACAGCGGAGCCGGCGCCAGTGCCTGAAGCCCGGCCCTCCCGGTCAGCCCCCCGCGCGGAGGCCCGCTCCAAGGCATCCCCCGCTGTCCCCTGGTATGCCGGGGAGCACAAGGACGCCCTCTTCTACCTGCTCATCGCGGTCTTTTTTCTGGAACTCGTGGTGGGCGGCGTGGCCTTTTTTTACGGCATCATGCACGCCGCGCCGGAAACTGCGGGCGGCCCGCCCGTGGCGCGCTTTCCGTGGCTCGCGTGGTGCCTCGCGGCCGTGCTCTCACCGGTGGGCCTCCTGCTCATCGTGCATCTCGCCGGCACCTGGCTTTCGCGCACGCTTGACCGCGAGGAAGCGCAGGCCGCGGAGCCTGACGCCGGGCAGGGAGCGCCGGGCCACGCTCAGGAAAATCTCCCCGAAGGCCTGCGCCGCTTTTACGCCATGGTGCGCAATGCGCCGACGCTCGTGGTGCTCCTCGGCATCCTGCTTTTGGGCGCCGGGCTCTTCTTCGCCGAGGGCGCGCTCTCGGCCCTCGGCCGCGCCGGCGTGGCGCTCATCCCCTATATCCCGTGGATAGCGGGAAGCGCGGCCGCGCTCCTCGCCGTGTGCTTTCTCGGGCATGCGTGGTTCGTCTACCGCCAGCGACGCATGGAGCAGGAATACGCCTATCGCCGCGAAGTGCTCGAGCGCACGGGCATGGTGCTCATGGACAAGTCCTGCGTGGCGCTGCCCCCGCCCGATGCAGCCGCCCCCGCGCCCGGTTTGCCGCCTGCCGCGCCGGCAGCCCTCCCGGAAGTGGTGGATGTGGAGGCAAGCCCGGCCGACACCGAGGGCGGCTCCGACGACCGTTAGCACCCTCTCCCCAGAGAAACGGCCGCCCCACCCCACCCGGCAGCGCCGCCGTGCGTTTGTTTGGACAAAACTGCCTCCTGCCTCCCCCAACCCAGCCGGCAACCCGGTAAATTAAAGCGAATTTCTCCCCGGCGCCCGGGCGCCCCTTCCACCGCGCGTACAGCTTCTCCCCCAGGACCAGGCAGGAACAGAAGGCTGTCAGGAACAGAAACGGCACCGTGGGTTCCACATAGCGCTGCAGGATGACATTCCCGAACGAAGCGGCCAGTACTGCCATGATATGGATGCCCAGCATGATCGCGAGCGGCCATCTGGAGCGTGCGCACACGACAATGGCGCCAAGCGACAGGGCCAGCGCGAGGATATTGAGGGCGAAGGTGGCCCGGGGGAAGGGCGCCAGACGGTATACGTCATCATAATAGCCATAGGCACTGATGAAGTGCTCCCCTCTGGCGGCAAGCAGCTCGCCGGAATGCCGCGGTTGCAGCCCGGCGAGCAGTTCCCTGGCGAAAATGCTTCTCCCGAGGCGCCCCAGATTGCCGATGCCATCCTCCTTGGCAAAATGTTTCCAGACGCCGCCGCCGTCAAACGAATGCAGGATGGTCGCCCCGACCATGTGCTCCCGCTTCGGCGGGGAGGCTTTGTCAGGAACGGGAATCTTTTTGACCAGGCCGTCTTTCTGCCCGGCATACCACTCGATAAACTTTCTTGCCCTTTCGGTGGGCATATGCCGGGCATCCTCGGCATCCGCATAATAATAGACGGTCAGATAGTGCACTTCGGGCATGGTATGCAAAAACAGGTGCCCGCCTGTCACGCTCAGCCACGCTATATAGCCATAGGCGATGAGCAGGGGAGAAAAGACCAGCGCCTGTTTAAAGAAGGCAGTAATGATGTGTTTCCTGCCCGCAATGAAGACCTCATAGAGAAAGAGGAGGGAGCAGAGCCCTGTGAGCGAAAGGGTCTGCGGCCGGATCAGGAAGGACACCCCCGCGCACAGGCAGGCAAGGGCGAAGCACAGGCCGCGCCGACCGCTTGCCGGAGCCCAGAGCAAAAACGCCCCGCAGAGCCAGGTGAGCGCACAGGAAAGGGGTTCGGTCATGATCGCCTGCGGCGGGGGCGGCGGCGACAGGCACAATGCGGCGAGCAACGCCACAAGGGCAAAAATCTCGCCGAACCATTGACTGAGGGAAAGATAAAAAAGGGCGATGCCAAGGGCAAGCGCCACCCTTTGCACCAGGGCCACCGCTTCAAACTTCCTGTCGATACCCAGCTTCTTGGGAATGGTGTAAATGGGCTCGTCGTCATCGAACCAGTTTTGAAAACCGCTCCGGCCGGCCTCATGAAGGGCGCGCATGAAGGGTTGGCGGTCATGCCGCAGGAAGGGATACAGAAAGAGGGGGTAGCCAATGGGCCTGATGGACTGCCACGGGTTTTTCCAGGCCCTGAAATCAATAAATGAGGGCGTATCGGGCATCAGGATATAGGTTGCGCCCTGCCGGCTTTCCCAGGTCTTCAGGTAATCCGGCGTTTCCCACGGATACCAGAATATGAGGAGAAAAAGGAGACCAGCGCAAAAAAATGTACTTCTTTTTAAGCGCCTGTCAGAGAGAGAGAGAGAGAGAGAGAGAGAGAGAGAGAGAGAGATCTGTCTATTATAC
>CAMWVJ010000023.1 GCA_947177645.1 uncultured Desulfovibrio sp. | reverse complement strand
AAGTACTCGACCGAGGAAATTTTTCTCTGACGCAGCCGGAACCTAAAAGGCTGTTTTTGACGGATAATTTCGGCATTACAGAAGCAGCACAGACGCAAAATCCACGCGCAAGCAGAACCAAGCCTTCGCTAAGGAGACTTCATGGACAGGCGTTCCTTTCTCAAGGGCGGTGCGGCCCTCGCGGCGGCACCGGCCCTGGCCTCTGTCGCGGGCCTTTCCCCTGCCTGGGCCGCGGCGCAGGACCCGGCGAAGATCCGCAATTATCACCCGAACATGCGCTACCGCCCGCACGGGCTCACCGGCGTCGGCGTGTCGGCGCTGGGCTTCGGCATGCTGCGCCTGCCCATGCTTGAAGACCGCAAGACCGTGGACGAGGCCAAAACCATCCCCATGCTGCGCCACGCCATCGACCACGGCCTCAACTATGTGGACACGGGCTATGTCTATCTCGGCGGCCAGAGCGAGGCCGTCACCGGCAAGGCGCTGGCCGATGGCTACCGGGACCGCGTGTGGCTGACCTCCAAGTCGCCGTGGTGGATCATGGAGCGGCCCGAGGACTTCCACAAATTCTTCGACGAGTCGCGCCGGCGCCTCAACACGGATGTCATCGACTTCTACCACATCCACATGATCATGCACCGCGGCTGGAAGGACAAGGTGGTGCCCTACCGCCTCGCCGAGAAGATGCAGGACCTGAAGGCGCAGGGCAAGATCCGCTTCGCGGGCTTTTCCTTCCATGACGGGGTGCCGCTCTTCAAGCGCGTGGTGGACGCCGCGCCGTGGGACTTCTGCCTCATCCAGCAGAACTATCTCGACACCGAGCACGAGGCCGGGCTCGTGGGCCTCAATTACGCGGCCGCCAACGGCATGGGCGTGTCCATCATGGAGCCTTTGCGCAACGGCTTCCTTGTGAAGCCGCCGGCCTTCGTCCAGGCCGAGCTCGACAAGGCGCCCCACAAGCGGCCCCCCGTGGAATGGGCCTTTGACTATCTCTGGAACAAGCCCGAGGTGAGCGTGGTGGTGAGCGGCATGTCGTCCATGGACAATGTGCGCGACAACCTCGCCTATGCCGGGCGCTCGGCGCCGGGGATGCTGGACGCGGAAGAGCGGGCGGTCATCGGCCGCGCGGCGCGGGCCTATCGCGCGGCGCCCGGGGCCATCCCCTGCACGGGCTGCTACAACTGCATCCCCTGCCCGCAGAACGTGGCCATCGGCTACCTCTTCAACATGGTCTACAACCAGTACAAGGCCGACGGCGACAAGGCGCGGGCGCACCGGCTCGTCAATTACTCCATGTCGCCCGTGCAGCGCGGCGACAAGCCCGAGGCCTGCAACGACTGCGGCCTCTGCCTGCCCAAATGCCCGCAGGGCATCGACATCCCGGCGGAGCTCAAGCGCATCCGCAAGGAACTGGAACTCTAGGCGGGGATGGCATGGACAGGCGCGATTTTTTAAAGACAGCCGGCCCGCTGGCCCTGGGCGCGCTGGCGGGCGTCGTCCCGCTGGCCGCGCATAGCGTGGCGGCCGCGGAGGCGGAAGCAAAGGACAAGGCCATGAAGATACTGGTGCTCACGGGCAGCCCCCGGAAAAACGGCAATTCCAACCACCTTGCGAGCCGCTTCATCGAGGGCGCGCAAGAGGCCGGGCACAGCGTCACGCGCTTTGACGCGGCGCAAAGCGAGGTGCACCCGTGTATCGCCTGCAATTCCTGCGGCATGGACGGCCCCTGCATCTTCCAGGACGATTTCGAGACCGTGCGCGAGCATATCATCCCGGCGGACATGGTGGTCTTTGCGACGCCCATGTATTATTTCGGCATCTCCGCGCAGCTCAAGGCGGTCATCGACCGCTTCTACGCCATCAACGGCCAGATCCACGTGCCCAAGAAGGCGGCCCTGCTCATGACCTACGCCAACACGGCAGCGGAACAGGCCGCGCCCATTGCCGCGCATTATGACGTGCTGCTCGACTATCTCGGCTGGCAGGACGCGGGCCGCGTCATCGCGCCCGGCGTGTGGGTGGAAGGCTCGGTGAGCAATACCCCTTATCCGCGTGCGGCCTACGAGCTGGGCAAGAGCCTCTAAGCCTGCCTGTGGCGTCCGGCCGGGGCAACCGCCGCCGGCGCACTTGTCAAGACGGCCGCTTGGCCCTATGCTGCGTCCGCGCCTGTCCGCTCGCCTGCGGCCGGCGCGGATGTGCGATTCACGAATGACGCAAAAAAACGCAGTTCCCTGCGCCAAAGGAGAAACCCCATGGACAAGAAAGTCGCCGACCTGATCCGTGAACAGGTCACCAAGGAATTTTACTCCGCCTATCTCTACCTCGCCTTTTCCAACTACTACCATGAGGTGAGCCTGGACGGCTTCGGCCACTGGTTCGAGGTGCAGGCGCGGGAAGAGCAGCAGCACGCCATGAAGTTCCTGAAATACCTTCAGGACAACAACGAAAAGGTGAAGCTCGGCACCATCGATGCGCCTGACGCTGTGTTCAACAATCACAAGGAGCCGCTGGACGCCGCGCTCAAGCACGAGAAGTACGTCACCTCGCTCATCAACACCATCTACCGCGAGGCGCGCGAGGTGGACGACTACCGCACCTGCCAGTTCCTCGACTGGTTCATCGCCGAGCAGGGCGAGGAGGAGAAGAACACGAGCGACCTTATCGCCAAGTACGAGCTCTACGCCTCCGACCCCAAGGGCCTCTACCTGCTGAACTCCGAGCTCATGGGCCGGGTGGACACCACCGCCACGGATACGCAGGCCTAGTTCCCGCCGTTCCCGGATACACGAAAAGCCGCGGCACCTCCCTTGCGGGGGCGCCGCGGCTTTCTGTTGTCCAGGCGTTTTCTTGCCTACGCCGCGCCGTGCTTCTCGCGGAGCTTGCGCTCCATGCGGTTCATGAAGATGGGCGAGAGCAGCCCGATGACGCAGAGCGCGATGAGCGCCCAGCAGAGCGGCGTGGAAAAGAGGATGGACGGGTCGCCGTCGCTCAGCATGAGCGAGCGCCTGAGGCCCCGCTCGCCGATGGGCCCGAGGATGAGTCCGAGCACGATGGCCGTGGCGTTCATGTCGAACTTGCGCACGAGGTAGCCCACGCCGCCGAAAATGAGCATGATGGCCACCTCCACCACATTGTTGTGGATGGCGTAAGAGCCCACCACGCAGAGCAGGAAGATGGAGGGGATGAGGATGGCGTCCGAAAGGCGCGCGATATTGGCGAAGCCCTTGCACCCGAGCATGCCGATGCCGAGCATGAAGAACTGCACGAGCACGAAGCCCGCGAAAAAGGTATAGGTCATGCCCGCATAGGTGGTGAAAAGCTCGGGCCCGGGCTGGAGCCCGTGGATGATGAGCCCGCCCATGAGCACGGCCGTCACCGACTCGCCCGGGATGCCCAGCGTGAGCATGGGGATGAGCGAGCCGCCCGTGACCGCGTTGTTGGCCGCTTCGGAGCCGGCCACGCCCTCGATGGAGCCTTTGCCGAACTCCTCCTTGTTCTTGGAGAAGCGGCGCGCCTCGTTATAGCCGATGAAGCAGGCGATGGACGCGCCCGCGCCGGGCAGGATGCCCACGATATTGCCGATGATCCACGAGCGGATGATGGTCGGCGAGATCTTCTTCACCTCCGCCCCGGTGAGGCTGAAGCGGTCCTTGAATTTCGCCGCGGCGGGCCTCGCCTGGATGCGCTTTTCCGCCAGGATGAGCACCTGCGACATGGAAAAGAGGCCGATGAGCGCGCAGGTCACGTCCACGCCGTTGTAGAGCGTGCTCTGGCCGAACATGAAGCGCGGGACGCCCTCCATGGGGTCCATGCCCACCGTGGAGATGAGCAGGCCGAGCACGCCGCTCATGAGGCCCTTGATCATGGACTTGGACGACACGCCCGCGATGATGGTGAGGCCGAAAAGCGAGAGCCAGAAATATTCCGGGCTCTTGAACTTCATGGCCAGCTGCGCCAGAGGCGGCGCGAAGAAATAGAGCGAGATGCAGCTCAAAAGGCCGCCGCAGAAGGAGGCGAAGCAGGCCACGGTGAGCGCCTTGGCCGCCTGGCCGCGCAGGGTGAGCTGGTAGCCCTCGATGGCCGTGGCCGCCGAGGCCGGCGTGCCCGGCGTGTGGATGAGAATGGCGCTGATGGAGCCGCCGAAAATGGCGCCGCAGTAGATGCCGCCGAGGATGATCAGGCCCGTGGCCGGGTCCATGCCGAAGGTCACGGGCAAGAGCAGGGCCACGCCCATGGCGGCGGAAAGGCCGGGCAGGCAGCCGATGGTCACGCCCACGGCCGTGGCCGCGGCCATGAGCAGGAGGTTGAGCGGACTCAGGGCTTGCAGGAAGCCCGTGCCCATGAGCGCCAGAGTGTCCATGCGTCGTCCTTATGTGAGGTGGGCGTGGCGAAAATCGGGCCTAGCCGAACAGGATGCCGCGCGGCAGCGGCACCTTGAGAAAGAGCGTGAACACCGAGTAAATGAGGATGCCGAGCACCGCCAGCGTGATGGCCATGTGCAGGAGCGGCACCTTGAGGCGCCACATGACCGCCACCATATAAATCAGGCCGGCCGGGTAAAAGCCCACATAGTGCATGAGCGCGAGATAGGCCACCGAGGCGATGACCACGAAGAAGAACTGGCCGGGCAAAAAGCCCTTGAAAATCTCGGGCAGGTCGTTGACGAGGCCGGGCTTTTCGGGCGTGGGCGCCGGGATGCCGGCCTCCTCGATGGCCGCACGGCCGGTGAAGAGCCGCCAGAGGCGCGTGGCGAGATAGAGCGTGTTCAGCCCGGCGAGCCCGGCGATGAGGCAGAGCGGGTAGACCTGGGCCGCGGCCTTGAGCTTGAGGGTCATCACAAGGAAGAGCAGGCAGGTGGCGTAGATGATGGCCACCACGCCGATGTCGGAGCGGGTCATGCTGGCTCCTCAGGTTTGGGCGCTGTGCTATGTCGCGGGCCCGGACGGGAGCGGAATTCCGTCCGGGCCTTGCGGCAGGGCTGCTTGGAAAGGCTACTTGTAGAGGTTCGAGACCACGTCCTTGCAGAACTTCTCCTGGTCGGCGATGAGGTCCGCGTAGGCCTTGTTGTCTTTGAAGTCGATGGTCATGCCGGCCTTTTCATGGGCGGCGATGTTTTCCGGGTCTTCCATGGTCTTGCGGAAGGCGTCCACATAGAACTCGATGATTTCCGGGGGCGTGCCCTTGGGGGCCACGAGGCCGCGCGCCGCGCCATACCACTTGTCATAATAGCCCTGCTCGCCCAGGGTCGGCACGTCGGGCATCTCGGGCAGGCGCTTTTCGGAGAACACGCCGAGCACGCGCAGCTCGGGCTTGTCGCCCTTGATGAGCTGGGCCACGTCGGCCACCTTGGCGCAGGAGAAGTCCACCTCGCCCTGGCGCAGGGCCAGGAGCTGGTCGGCCGTGCCGCCGTAGGGGATGGCCTTGTAGTCGAAGCCGGCGCTCTTGGCGAGCAGCTGGGCCGCGGTGTGGTTGGAGGCTTCCACGCCGTTGGTGGAGGCGCGGTAGGTGGGCTTGGCCTTGCAGGCGTCCACGAGGTCCTTGAGGCTCTTCCACGGGCTGTCGGCCTTGACCACGACCACGCCGGTCTCGGAAAGATGGTTGGCGATGGGCACCACGTCGGCCACGCTGAAGGTGGAGTCGGGCATGGTGGCGAGGGTGGTGAAGGTGGGCAGGTTGATGAAGCCGATGGTCTGGCCGTCGGGCTTGGCGTTCACGAGCTGGGTCCAGCCGATCTTGCCGTCAGCGCCGGGCAGGTTGTTGATGACCAGCGTCTTGCCCACATGCTTCTCCGCCTCGGAGGCGAGCAGGCGCGCGCCCGTGTCCGTGCCGGAGCCGGCCTTGTAGGCCACGATGACGTTCACGTCGCCCGTGGGTTTCCAGTCGGCGGCGGAGGCGAGGGCCGGGGTCAGCAGCAGGGCAAGGGCGAGCAGGACGAGACATTTTTTCATGGAGGGTCCTCCCGGAAATAAAGTGGCCGGAAAAAAGTGGCGAAGCCGTTGCCGGGCGCCGTGCCCGGCGTTGGTGCGATGCAGGGATTCTCATGTATCTTTGTCGTTTTGGCAAGCGTCCCCGGGCGCCGTGGGCCTGTCTTTGTGACGGGCCAGGCGCTGCCGGACGGGCCTCGCCGCCATGTCGAGCAGCTCCGGCGCCACAAGGCGCGCCAGCGGCACGCCCGTGAGCGCGAAGGCCGCGCCGCTCGCCGTGAGGGCCACGCAGGCGGCGAAAAAGGGCGCAATCGTAAGCCGCGCGAGCGCGGCGTCGGCCACAAGCCAGGCAATGCCCGCGGCCGGCACGGAGCAGGCGAGGCAGCGGGCCGTGAGCGGCGCAAGGCCCGCAAAGGCAGCCCCCCCGTGGCGGCGCGCCCAGATGACGATGAGCCAGACCACATAGGCGCTCACGCCAAGGCCGGACAGCGCGGCCACGGCCCAGGCGCCCAGTGGCACGGCGAGGAAATAATAGAGCGGAATACAGACGATGGTCACCACCGTGCCCGTGAGCGCCGGGGTGAGGGTGTCGCCGTGGGCGTAATAGGCGCGCACGAGCACCATGTAAAAGATCCAGAAGGGCGCCGGCGCGAGCATGAGCCGCGTGAGCGGCAGCGCCGCCAAGGTCTCCTCCGGGCCGAAGCGGCCGCCCTGAAAGATGATGCCGAGGATGGGCCACGATGCCGCCATCATCCAGAGCGCGCAGGGGATGATGAGGCCAAGGCTCGCGGCGAGGGCCGTGCGCAGCGTCGCGGCGAAGCGCTCGTCCTCGCCATCGGCCAGAAGGCGCACGAGAAAGGGATAGGAAGCCACGGCCGCGGCCTGCCCCACGAGGCCCACGGGCACCTGCGCGATGCGCCGGCCATAGTTGAGCAGGCTTACCGCGCCGTCGCCCACGAGGCTCCCGAAGACGCGCAAAAACTGCTCGTCGAGCATGACCACGGTCTGCCCGAGCATGAGCGGCAGCGCGATGACGAGGAAGCGCAGGATCAGCGGATGCCGCCACACGAAGGAAAGGCGCAGCCCCCCGGCCCGCGCGGCCTGGAAGGGCAGCAGGAAGGCCCCGAGCCCGGCGCCCAGGGTCACGCCCACGCAATACCCGGTCATTCCCAAGTGGCCGCCCTTGCCGAAGAGGGCGCCGGCCCCCGGCAAAAGCGGTAAGAGCAGGCCCATGGCGATGATGGCGCCGTTATAGATGAGCGGCGTGAGCGCGGGCACGCTGAACTGCCGCCTGAGCAGCAAAAGCGCCGTGAAGCAGGCCCCGGCGAGAAAGAACACCTGCGCCGGCAGGATGATGCGCATGAAGAAGGCGAGGCGCCCCAAGGCCTCGGGGCTGAAGCCCGGCGCCGTGAGCCGCGCGAGCTGCTCGGCCCAGATCATGCCCGCGCCGGTGAGCGCCAGCGAGGATACGAGCATCCAGAAAAACACGCAGGAGAAAAAGCGCCACGCGTCGGCCTCGTCCTCGCGGAAGCGCGCCGCCAGGAGCGGGATGATGGTGATGGACATGAAGCCGCCGGCCAAGAGGTAATTGATGATGTCCGGCACCACGAAGGCCGCGAAATAGAGGTCGGCCTCGCCGCCCGCGCCGAACTGCCAGGAAATCACCTTGTCGCGCACAAGGCCCATGAGGCGCGAGAGCACGGCGCTGGCCGCGAGAATGAGCGCGGCCGCGCCCATGCGCTGGCGGGCGGTGAGCAGGGGCATCAGTGGGCCTTGTCCCCGCGGCGGGGCCGGCCCGCGGAAGTGCGGGGCCGCTCCCGTCGGGGGGCCTTGCCGCCGCTTGCGGGCTTGCCGTCCCGCTCGGGCTGGCCGCGCCGGCCCGTGGCGTCGGGCGTGCCCGGCTTTTTCCCCTTCCCGCCGGCGCCGCTGCCGGAACGGGATTTCCGCCCCCCAGGCGCCGGGCTTTCGCGCTTCTGTCCTTTGCCCGCACGGCCCCCCTGCCTGTCCTTGGGGCCTGCGGGCTTCGGGGGCCGGCCCTTGCCGGCCGCCGGGCCTCCCTTGCGCGGGGCTTTGCCCGCCGCGGGCAGTTCCAGCGGCACCAGGCGGATCTCGAGCCGGCCCATATCCACCTCTTCGAGACGCACCTTCACGGGCCCGCCCAGCTTCCAGACGCGGCCCAGGCGCTCGCCCGTGAGGGTGAGGCGGTCTTGGTCGTACACGTACCAGTCGTCCGTGAGGTCTTCGAGGCGGATCATGCCCTCCACAGGCATGCCGTCCAGCTCCACAAAGATGCCGAAGGGCGTGACACCGCTGATGACGCCGGAAAGCTGCGCGCCCTCGCGGCCCGCAAGGGAAAGGCAGGCGAGGCGCCGCGCCATTTCGCGCTCGCACTCCATGGCCGCGCGCTCGCGGCGGTTCAACTGGTCGCCGATGCGCAAAAGGCGCTGGCCGGCCGGGATCTCGCCGCAGGGCTTGTCCAGCGCCGCCTTGAGCGCCCGGTGCACGAGGAGGTCCGCATACCGGCGGATGGGCGAGGTGAAGTGGCAATAGTCAGTGGAGGCCAGCCCGAAATGGACCGCATTCTCCGGCTGGTAGCGGGCCTGGGGCAGCGCGCGCAGGCAGAGGCGGTTGACCACATATTCCTGCGGCGTTCCCTGGGCGCGGGCCAGTATTTCGCGCAGGGCCGCGGCGTCGGGCTTGCCGTTCACCCGGAGGCGCGGCGGCAGGCTCTCCAGCGCCGTGGCCTCGAGGGTGGTGAACAGCGCCTCCAGCCGCTCGGCATCAGGCTCGGGGTGGACGCGGTAGAGAAATTCCGGCGTGCCGCGAGCGCCGAGCCAGCGGGCCACGGCCTCGTTGGCGGCAATCATGAATTCCTCGATGAGCCGGTGCGCGTCGTGGCGCTCGGCCACGCCCACGCCGGTCACGCGGCCGTCCTGCCCGAACTGGTAGCGCGCCTCGGGCAGGTCGAAATCAAGGCTGCCCCGCGCCCTCCGGGCCTCCCGCAACACGCGGTAGAGCGCGAAGGCCTCGTCCAGCATGGCGAGCACCGCCTCGCCGCGGGGCTGTTCGCGGATGGCGCGGCGCGCCGCCTCGTCCCGGTCGAGCACGGCGTCGCGGACAGCATCATAGGTGAGGCGCGCGGCCGAGCGCATGACCACCGGGGCAAAGCGCGGCTCGCCCGGGCGCCCCCGCTCGTCCAGCGGCAGCTCCACCATCATGGCGAGGCGGTCCTCCCCGGGCCTCAGG
>CAMWVJ010000022.1 GCA_947177645.1 uncultured Desulfovibrio sp. | reverse complement strand
GTCGTCCTTTGCGCCGGCCGAGCAGCTGGCGCCCATGGGCGGCGGCAGCCCCAGCTCCCTCGGCGCCCCCACGGCGCTCCCGGGCGCCGCGCCCATCCCGGCAAATATCCCCCGCGGCCAGGGCGCCGACGGCGCTCCCCTGCCCCCGCGCGCCGGCGAACTGCCCTCGCGCGGCATGGGGAATGCCGCCATGCCGGCCCTGCCGCAGACCGATCCCTCTGCCACCTGGCCCGCGCCGGCCCCGCAGGTCACGCCCAAGGCCGCCCCCGTCGACCCCAACGCCCAGGCGCAGGACCTGGCGCGCCAGCAGCAGGACATCCTCATGCTGCGCCAGCAGATGGACCAGCGCCTCAAGGACCTCCAGAGCGCCGAAGGCAAGATGAAGGACATGATCCGCGAGGCCCGCGAGCTGGAGGACAAGAAGGTCAAGAACCTCATCCTCATGTACGGCAACATGAAGCCGCGCATGGCCGCGCAGGCGCTGGAGAACATGGACGAGCGCGTGGCCGTGCGCATCCTTTCCGGCATGGCGCCCAAGCAGTCTGGCGAGATCCTGACCTACACCAACCCGGCCAAGACGGCCAAGTTCACGGAAATGATCACCCGCATGCGGATGCCGGAATAATGCGCCTCAAGCTGCTGCTGGCCTATGACGGGACGGGATTCAGCGGCTGGCAGATCCAAGAAAAGCCCCAGCCCCCGCCCACCGTGCAGGGCACGCTGGAGGCGGCGCTCGCGCGGCTGGCAGGCGTGCCGGTGCGCGTGTTCGGCTCGGGCCGCACGGATGCCGGCGTCCATGCGCACGGGCAGGTCGCCCATTGCGACGTGCCGGAGAGGTCTGGCAGGGGTGGCAGGCCCGGCAGTGCGGGCCGCCCCGGTTTTGACTGGCGCCACGGCCTGAACGCCGTGCTCCCGCCTTCCGTGCGCGTGCTCGCCGCCGAGGCGGCGCCCCCGAATTTCGACGCCCGGCGCGACGCCGTCTCCAAGACCTATGTCTACCAGTTCTGGCGCGAGGGCCGCTTCGTTCCGCCGGTGCTCGCGCCCTTTGTCTGGGCCTGCGGCCCGCTGGACGAGGGGCGCATGCGCGCGGCGCTGCCCGCATTCGTGGGCGAGCGGGATTTCGCCTCGCTGCGCAATGCCGGCTCGGAGACGCGCGGCAGCGTGCGCCATATCTTCGCCGCCACGCTTGACGCGCAGCCCCCGCAGGAATTTTACCCCCCGCATGCGCCGCTCTTGCGGCTCACCGTGACGGCCAACGGCTTCCTGAAGCAGATGGTGCGCAACATGGCCGGCATCCTCGCGGCCTGCGGCCGGGGCAAGCTCGCGCCCGAGGCCGTGCCGGCGCTGCTCGCCGCCTGCGAGCGCGCGGCGGTGCCCGCGCCCACCGCGCCCCCGCAGGGCCTTGCCCTGGCCCGCGTGGACTATGGCGCGGAGGCCGCCCCCTCCGCCGGACAGTAAGATCCCGCGTTCCTCTCCCACGCGCCTCCCTTGCCTGCGGACTTCGCCTGCGATAGCCTGCCGCATGCCCAAGCCCCTTGCCGACCCTGCCGGCGCCCCGCTCGCGCCCGCATCGCAGCTTGCGCTCCTGCGCGAGCTGACAACGCTCGTCAACAGCGCGGGCGATGTGGCGCAGAGCCTTGAGCGCGCGCTGGCGCTCATGGCGGAGCATTTGCCCATCATCCACGCCATGGTCACGCTCGTTGACCCCAAGAGCGGCGAGATCCGCACCAGCGCCGCCTTTGGCCTCAACCCGGCGGAGCGCCGCCGCGGCCGCTATCTGCAGGGGGAGGGGGTCACGGGCCGCGTCATCGCCAGCGGCCGCGCCATGTGCGTCTGCGACGCGGGCTCCGAGCCGCTTTTTCTCAACAAGACGCGCTCGCGCGACCTCACGCGCGAAAGGGTGTCCTTCCTCTGCGTGCCCATCCGGCTGCATGACCAGGTGGTGGGCGCGCTCTCGGTGGACCAGCACAGCACGGATGCGGGCACGCTGGAAGACGAGCTGCACCTCTTGCAGGTCATCGCCGCCCTACTCGCGCACACGGCGCTGGAAAGCCAGGACCGCATGGCCGAGGCCGCGCCGTCTGCCGGGCGTCCGGCCGGTTTTGTGGGCAATTCCGAGGCCATGCACGTGGTCTATGCCCAGATAGCCCAAGTGGGGCCTTCGCCGGCCACGGTGCTGCTTCAGGGCGAATCCGGCACGGGCAAGGAGCTGGCCGCCCGCGCCATCCACGCGGCGAGCCCGCGCGCGGCAGGGCCCTTTGTGTCGCTCAACTGCGCGGCGCTGCCGGAAAGCCTCATGGAGAGCGAGCTTTTCGGCCATGAGCGCGGCGCCTTCACGGGCGCGGCCCAGACGCGCAAGGGCCGCTTCGAGCTGGCCGCCGGCGGCACGCTCTTTCTGGACGAGGTGGGCGAGCTCGCGCCGGCCACGCAGGCCAAGCTCCTGCGGGTGCTCCAAGAGCGCGCCTTTGAGCGCCTGGGTGGCATGGAGACTTTGCGGGCGGACGTGCGCATCATCACGGCCACCAACCGCGACCTCGAGCGGATGGTGGAAGCCGGCGCCTTCCGCCGCGACCTCTTTTACCGGCTCAATGTCTTTCCGCTCTGCCTGCCCCCACTCCGGGAACGCCCGGAGGACATCCTGCCCCTGGCCGCGCATTTTCTCGGCCGCTTCGCCGGGGGCGGACGCGGGCCCGCGCACCTTTCGCTCGCCGTCATGGACATGCTCCAGCGCTATGCGTGGCCGGGCAATGTGCGCGAGCTGCAAAACGTCATGGAGCGCGCCGCGCTCCTTCTGGGGCCCGAGCGCGTGGTCTTACCGCAGCATTTGCCCCCGGCCCTGCACGGGGGCGCCGCGCCCGCGTCCGCTGGAGGGCGCCCGGCTGCGCCTCTTCCGGCGGGAAGCCTCGCCGAGCGCCTGGAAGAGGTGGAGCGCGCGAGCATCGTGGAGGCGCTTGCCGCCTGCGCCGGCCACATGGGCAACGCCGCGGCCGCGCTCGGCCTCACCGAGCGGGTCATGGCCCTGCGCCTGAAAAAATACGGTCTCAGCTACAAGACCTTCCGGGAGGGGAAAAGGCCGCTTTCCTGAACGAGGCGGCCATGCCCGCGCGCCTGCCGTGCCTCCTTCCGAAGTGCCCACCCCGCTCGTGCCGCATCAAGATTCCACATTTTTGTCGATTTTTTGCAGGCTTTTCCGGGGCGCTGCTGCCAGCCTTCTGGCATGCTGCGCGGGCGCCGTTACCGGCTCAGCATCCCAAAAAGCTACCAAAAAGTATATTTTGGCTGTGATTCCTCTATCTCTATGGATTTATGAAGATTTTTTTCTGAGTTTTCCTTGTGTCGCCGTCTTTTAAGCCGCAGGCGAAGCAATAAACGACATTTTTGTCGTTTTTCTCCCCGCATTGTGCCGCGTACACGGGATTTTCGCGCGGGAATTTTCGGTAGAAGAGAAATTTCTTTAGTAAAACCAGCGTATTAGAATAATACGGGCGCCTTCCGCCGCCGCTGGCATGCTTTATGCCCCAAGGGGCCTTGTGCCGGCCGGCTGTCGTCTTGCGCGGGTGCCACCCCCCTGGCGCCCCGCGCCCTGCGGCCGGCCGCACCCATCCCTTGCAAAGGAGTTTTCTCATGGCTTCTCCCCGCAGCGAGGCTGTTGCCCGCGCCCATGCCACGCCCCCCGTCACTCCTGAAAGCGCCGCCCCCCGCGACGCCGACGCCCTGTTCGGCCGCGATGTCTTCGGCCTCGACACCATGCGCCGCCGCCTGCCGCGCGACGTGTACCGCAAGCTCGAAAAGACCGTGCGCGAGGGCAGCCGCCTCGACCCGGCCATCGCCGATGTGGTCGCCAACGCCATGAAGGACTGGGCCATCGAGCGCGGCGCCACCCACTATACGCACTGGTTCCAGCCCATGACGGGCCTCACCGCCGAAAAGCACGACGCCTTTCTCTCGCCCGCGGCCGGCGGCCACGGCATCAGCGAATTTTCCGGCAAGATGCTCATCAGCGGCGAGCCGGACGCATCTTCCTTCCCCTCGGGCGGCATCCGCTCCACCTTCGAGGCGCGCGGCTACACCGCGTGGGACCCCATGTCGCCGGCCTTCATCATCGACGGCCCCTACGGCGCCACCCTGCATATCCCCACCTTCTTCTACTCCTATTCGGGCGAGGCGCTGGACCGCAAGATCCCGCTGGTGCGCTCCATCGACGCGCTCTCGAAGCAGGCCCTGCGCGTGCTGCGCCTGTTCGGCAACACCAGCGCCACGGGCGTGCGCCCCATGGTCGGCCCGGAGCAGGAATACTTCCTCGTGGACAAGAATCTCGCCGCGCTCCGGCCCGACCTCATGCTCGCCGGACGCACCCTCGCCGGCGCGCCGTCGCCCAAGGGCCAGGAGATGGAAGACCACTATTTCGGCGCCATCCCGGCCCGGGTCATGAGCTTCATGCAGGACCTCGAAAACGGGCTGCTCGCCCTGGGCATCCCGGCCAAGACGCGCCACAACGAGGTCGCGCCGGGGCAGTTCGAGATCGCCCCGGTCTATGAGGACGCCAACCTCGCCTGCGACCACAACATGCTCACCATGAACATGATGCGCCACCTCGCCGGGCGCCACGGCTTCGTCTGCCTGCTCCATGAAAAGCCCTTTGCCGGCGTCAACGGCAGCGGCAAGCACAACAACTGGTCGCTCTGCGATTCCGACGGCCAGAACCTGCTCAACCCCGGCTCCACCCCGCAGGACAATGCCCAGTTCCTCGTGTTCCTCGCGGCGGTGCTGCGCGCCGTGCACAAGCACGCCACGGCCCTCAGGCTCGGCGCCATCGGCGCGGGCAACGACCACCGCCTCGGCGCCAACGAGGCGCCGCCGGCCATCCTCTCGGTCTATCTCGGCGAACAGCTCACCGAAGTGCTCGAGAACATCATCAGCGGCGGCCACGCGGCGGCCGAGCGCGCGCCGGTGATGGAGGTGGGCGTGTCCACCCTGCCGCCGCTGCCCTGCGACCTCTCGGACCGCAACCGCACGAGCCCCTTCGCCTTCACGGGCAACAAGTTCGAGTTCCGGGCCGTGGGCTCCTCGCAGTCCGTGGCGCCGGTGAACATCGCGCTCAACGCGGCGGTGGCCTGCGCGCTGGACGACATCGCCACCGAGCTCGAGGCGGCGCTGGCCGACGGCAAGGACCTCACCCAGGCCCTGCAGGAGCTGTTGCCGCGCCTCTTCCGCGAGCATCTGCCCGTGGTGTTCAACGGCAACGGCTATTCGGCGGAATGGCCCGTGGAGGCCGCCCGCCGCGGCCTCCCCAACCACGCCAACACCGTGGACGCGCTTGCGCACTACACCGACCCCGAGGTGATGGAGGTCTTTGTGCGCCCCGGCGTGCTCACGGAGCGCGAGGTGGAGGCCCGGCAGGAGATATTGCTGGAGAACTACGCCAAGACCGTGCGCATCGAGGGGCAGATTTTGGCGGACATGGTGCGCGGCCAGATCCTGCCGGCGGCGCGCAAGGCGCAGGCGAAGGCCGCGGAAGTGCTCATCAGGACGCGCGAGGCCATGGGCGGCGGCAAGTGCCCCATGGAGGAGGCGCAGCTTGAGACCCTGCGCACGCATGCGGACGCGCTCCAGGACCAGGTGGGCACGCTGGAGGCCGCGCTGGCCGCCACGGCGCAGGTGGAAGGGGCGCTGGCCCAGGCCCGGGCCGTGCGCGACGCCGTGCTGCCGGTGATGGGCGAGTGCCGCGCGCATGCCGACGCGCTGGAGCGCCTTGTGGACGATGGCGAGTGGCCGCTGCCCAAGTATGCGGAACTGCTCTGGGTGCACTAGGGCGCGAGGAAGGCAAAAGAGATGTTGTACCAGGCAGTTGACAGGATATTCCTTAATTCCGTCTGGAGCGCAGCGGAAGACGGGTGCTGGTGCCGGAAGAATCCTAAAAAATAAGATTTTTCACTGCTGGCAAGGAAGATAAAAATTTTCGACGGGAGTGTACTTAAGTACTCGACCGAGAAAATTTTTCTCTGACGCTGCCAGCAGTGAAAAGGCTGTTTTTGACGGATAATTTCGGCGTCACCCGTGCAGCACAGGCGCACCATCAACTCGCCGGGATGACAAAGCCCAGTCTAAAGAAAGAAAACCCGCGCGGTTTTGCTTGCCAAGACGCGCGCATGAAAGTATCCCGGGCGGGCATGCTCCGCAGGGATACTTTCATGCGCCGGTGCGGCAGGGAGGATTCGTCATGTGCAGGATAGGCTCCATCAAGTGCCGGGAGGCCGTGCCGCCCTCGCTGGCGCTCCGGCTCATGCTGCCCCAGCAGGAAGGGCACGACAATTCCGGCTTCGCGCTCGTCATGCAGGATCTTGAGGGCGCCTTCAGCCATTACAAGGAGACGCCCCTGCTCTCGCTGGCCACAACGCCCGAGGGCCTGCGGCTCGTCGCCGACCACATGGCGGCCCTGGGCTTCGTGCAGCTCGCCCAGTGGGTGCCCGAGGTGGACAATCGCGCCGGGCTGAACATGGCGGCCATGCCGCGCTATGTGTTCAGCAACTATGACTGGCCCGAGGTCTACCGCTATCGCGGCCAGAAAGACCGTGAGGAACTGCTGCTCGACACGCGCCTCGCCCTGCGCCGCCTGCTTGAGGAGCACGACGCGGGCTATGTGTATTCCTTCTGGCCGGATGTGCTCACGCTGAAGGAAATCGGCGACCCGGCGGACATCGCGGCCTATTTCCGCCTCTGGGACGATGACGGGCGCCTCGTCGCCCGCAACATCGTGGCCCAGTGCCGGCAGAACACCAATTACGGCATCGTGCGTTATGCGGCGCATCCCTTCTTCTTGCAGGGGCACACGCTTTGCGCCAATGGCGAGAACACCCTGTTCACGCGCAACCGGGAATTCCAGCAGTCGCTGCACCGGGGCTACACGGGCTTCGAGTCCGACTCGCAGTGCCTGCTCTACACCCTGCACTATGTGCATCGCGAGCTCGGCTGGCCGCTCACCTATTACAAGCATGTGCTCACGCCGCTCCCCGCCGCCGAGGCCGCCAGCCGGGAGGACGGCGAGGTGCTGGGGCTCATCCGCGAGTCGCTGGCGCAGCTTGAGATCAACGGCCCCAACGCCATCATCGGGCTTTTGCCGGACGGCAAGATGCTCGCCTGTTGCGACGCCAAGAAACTGCGCCCGCTGGTTATCGGGGGGGACGGCGACATGGTGGCCATGGCCTCGGAAGTGTGCGCGTTGAACGCAATATTGCCTGCGCGCGACAAGGAAAAGGACATCTATCCCGGCGAGCGCGAGCTCGTGGTGGTGGACAATGGCCTGGAGCTGCAGCGATGGCTCCAGTGAAGCGCAAGGCCCCGAGAGGGGAGGTGGCCGCGCAGGCCGTCTCCGTCAATGACCTGCCCTGGCTCGTGCGGCACGATGCGGGCCGTTGCGTGCTCTGCGGGGCCTGCACGGCGGCCTGTACCTTCGGGGCCATCGAGGCGAAGCTCCCGCCGGCCGGAGCCAGCGCGGCCGAGCGGGAAGCGCGCAAGGAGGCGGGCGAGGACGGGCGCCCGGTCATCGTGCAAAAGGCCGAAGCGGCCCACGCCTGCACGGGCTGCGGCATGTGCGAAAAGGTGTGCCCGGCCGGGGCCATACGGCCCGTGCGCAACCCCGACAACCGCTGGGCCGTGCTCTCCCGCACCCACGGCGAGCCCGCGCGGCGTGGCGGCCGCGGCGGCCGCAGCGTGGTGGAGGCGCCGCCCCGCGAGCGCACGCTGGACGCCGTGGTCATCGGGCGTATCAGCCAGATGACCGACCCGGCGCTGGATTCGGAGCGCCACACCTTTGAGCTGCGCTCGCCCCTGGGGCGCCTCCTGCGGCCCGGGGAGCTTCCCCTCAGGGTGGAGGACGGCCGCCTCGTGCTCGCCGGCGAGACGCCGCCCGTGCGCTGGATCTATCCCGTCATCTTCAGCGACATGAGCATCGGCGCGCTCTCCACGCGCGCCTGGGAGGCCCTGGCGCTGGCCGTGGCCTGGCTCAATGAGGAGTGCCATCTCCCCGTGCGCATGTCCTCGGGTGAGGGCGGGGTGCCCACGCGCCTGCTGGAATCCGAGCGGCTCAGGTATTTCATCCTCCAGATCGCCTCCGGCCACTTCGGCTGGAACCGCATCATCGAGAGCCTGCCGCGCATGAAGGCCGACCCGGCGGCCGTGCTCATCAAGGTGGGGCAGGGCGCCAAGCCCGGCGACGGCGGCCTGCTCCCGGCGGCCAAGGTGGCGCCGCACATCCAGGCCATCCGGGGCGTGCCCGGGGCCACCCTGCATTCGCCGCCCAACCATCAGGGCCTCTATTCCATCGAGGAGGCGGTGCAGAAGATGCACCTCTCCATGAACGCGGCCTTCGGCTTCCGCGTGCCCGTGGCGGTCAAGTGCGCGGCCTCGGCCACCTCGGTGGCGGTCTATAACAACCTGTTGCGCGACCCGTACCACATTTGCGGCGGCTTCTTCCTCGACGGCATGCTCGGCGGCACGGGCGCGGCCTATTCCGTCTCGCTGGAGCACACCGGGCACCCGGTGGTCTCGGTGGTGCGCGACTGCTACCGCGCGGCGGCCGGGCCGGGGCTTCAGGGCCGTATCCCGCTCTGGGCGGGCGGCGGCATTGGCATGAACGGCGACGCCGCGGCGGACGCCTTCAAGCTCGTCTGCCTCGGCGCGGACGGCGTGGTGCTCGGGCGCCTCCTGCTCCAGTTGCTCGGCTGCGTGGGCAACGAGCACGGTCGCTGCAACGCCTGCAACACCGGCTATTGCCCGGTGGGCATCTGCACGCAGGACCCGCGCCTCGTGCGCCGCCTCGATGTGGACAGGGGCGCGCAGGCCATCGTGGACTACATGCGCGCCTTTGATGCGGAGCTGCGCAAGCTGCTGGCGCCGGTGGGCAACAGCGCGCTCCCCGTGGGCCGGGCCGACGCGCTGGTGGCCACGCGCAGGGACGTGGCGGACAGGCTCGGCATCGCCTACGCCTGCTAGGAGCGGGAGGACAGCATGCTCTTCATTTCAACGGTCGAGGGCCACGAGCGCATGTCCACCCGCGAGCTTCTGCTGCGCATCAAAAGCGCGGTGGAGGCGGGCGAGACGGACTTTTACATCGAGGCCGCGGGCCAGCACGACATCGGGGGGCCGCTCTGGAACACCGAGGGCAACGCCCTGCGCTTCGAGATCGTGAACCCGGGCCAGCGGGTCGGCTCCATGGCGCTCCCGGGCACGGAAATCACCGTGCGCGGACCCGCGCCGGCTGATGTGGGCTGGCTCAACTCCGGCGGGCGCATCACCGTGCTCGGCGACCCCC
>CAMWVJ010000021.1 GCA_947177645.1 uncultured Desulfovibrio sp. | reverse complement strand
AACCCGCAGGAAAGCCTCGAACTCATGCACTTCATCGGGCACATCCGCGACGAGTTCAAGCTCACCATCCTGCTCATCGAGCATGACATGAAGGTGGTGATGGGCGTGTGCGAATATATCTGGGTCATGGAATACGGCGCGCTCATCGCCGAGGGCACGCCCGACGTGGTGCGCAACGATCCCCTGGTCATCCGCGCCTACCTCGGCGAGGACGTGTTGGTGCAAAATGCTTGAAATCAAGGATCTCCACGTCCGCTACGGCGGCATCCAGGCGGTGCAGGGCGTGAGCCTGTCCATCCCGCACGGGGCCATCGTGACGCTCATCGGCGCCAACGGCGCGGGCAAGAGCAGCATCATCCGCTCGGTGGCCGGACTCAACAAGACGATCAGCGGCGAGATCCTTTTCCGGCGCCACGCCGGGGACGAGCCGGTCTCGCTCATGGGCCTTCGGCCCGAGCAGATGGTGCGCCGCGGCATCGCCCTCTCGCCCGAGGGCCGGCGCATCCTGCCGCATCTCACCGTTGAGGAAAACCTCCACCTCGGCGCTTACTCGCGCGACGACAAGGACGGCATCGCCGAAGACATGGACTGGGTCTACACGCTCTTTCCACGCCTGCGCGAGCGCTCGTGGCAAAAGGGCGGCACGCTCTCGGGCGGCGAGCAGCAGATGCTCGCCGTGGGCCGCGCGCTCATGAGCCGGCCCGACCTGCTCATGCTCGATGAGCCCTCGCTGGGCCTGGCACCCCTGCTCGTGCGCGAGATCTTCGGCATCATCCGCAAGATCAACGAGGATGGCAAGACCGTGCTGCTTGTGGAGCAGAACGCTTATGCCGCGCTTTCCGTGGCCAATTACGCCTATATCCTCGAGGTGGGGCGCGTGGTGCTGGAAGGGCCGGGGCGAGAACTGCTGGAAGACCCGAAGGTCAAGGAAGCCTATCTTGGCGGCTAGGCCCACGCCCTCCCGGCGCCTGCCCCGCCCCGCTCTTGCCTGACGTGCCCCTGTACAGTATCCGCATGCGGGCCTCCCGCGCCCGGCCCGGTGCGTGTGGCGGCGAACGGCCCGAGCATATCTCCGGCGCCGAGCGCATCGTGGCGCCCCGCGATGTTCCGGCCATCGCCGCGGATCTCACCCGCCGCGCCCTCGGCCACCCCAAGGGCCAGCCGGACAGCATCCATATCAGTGTCGAAGCCCTGGACGAGAACGCGCTGCTGCGCATCCCGGCGCTGCCCGCGCGCGCCCTGCCTTGCGCCGATGCCGAAGCGGGGCTGCGCCTCGCCGCCGGACTCTTGCGCGAGGCCGGCGTGCCCGAACCCGAGGCGGTCATCGACCTTTTGCTGAACGCGCCGCCCCTGCGCGGGGCAATGCTCGTGGACGCGGACACGCTGGAAAGGCTTGAGCCGGACCGGGAGCGCGGCGTGCGCGCCACGCGCATGGACATGGCGCCCGGAAGCGCCCTCCCCGCGGCGGCGGACGGCAAGCAGCACTACCGGGAGGCGGCCGTGCTCGCCGCCAAGGTGTGCGCCGCGCCGCATATGGTCGCCGAAATCTGCATTTCGGACGACCCGGACTATGTGACCGGCTATGTGGCCGGCCCGGGCCTCGGCTATGTGCGCATCCAGCGCCTCAAGGCGGCCGGCTCGCCGCGCGGGGGCCGTATCTTCCTCTACCGGGGGCCGAGGGAAGCCGTGGCCGACACCGTGGCCTTTCTCGAAGGCCGGCCGGTGCTGGTGGAGGCTGTGCCCCCGCCTCCGCCTTTTACGGAAGAACGCGGCCCGTCGCCGGACAGTCTGGCCTTTGTGGAGGAGGAGCTTGCGGGCATCAGGGCCGCTGGCCTGTACCGGCGCATGGAGGTATGGGAAAGGCCGCCGGGCCCGCGCGTGCGCCAGGCAGGGCGCGAGCTGCTTCTCCTTGCCTCAGGCGATTACTTGGGACTCGCTGCCGACCAGCGCGTCAAGGCCGCAGCGGTCGAAGCGCTCGAAGCCTTTGGCGCGGGCACGGGCGGCTCGCGCCTGACCACGGGGACGCTGCCGCTGCACGGCCGGCTCGAGGCGGAACTGGCGGCCTTCACAGGTTCGGAGGCGGCCCTCGTCTTTTCCTCGGGCTATGCGACCAATGTGGGCCTTTTGCCGGCCCTCTGCGGCAAGGACGACGTGATCTTCAGCGACGCCCTCAACCATGCCAGCATCATCGACGGCTGCCGCCTCTCCGGGGCGCGGGTCGTCGTCTATCCGCACAACGACATGGCGGCGCTGGACAGCCTCGCGCGGGTGCATCAGGGGCGCCGGCGCGTGGTGGTGAGCGACGCCGTGTTCAGCATGGACGGCGACGTGGCCGACCTGCCCGGCCTCTTGGAAGTGGCGGGGCGCCACGGCCTTGTCACCGTGCTGGACGAGGCGCACGCCCTCGGCGTCATCGGCCGCAGGGGGCGCGGCATCTGCGAGCATTTCGGGCTCACGGGGCGCGGGCCGGACATCTTTACGGGTTCCCTCAGCAAGGCGCTCGGCGCGGACGGCGGCTATGTTCGCGGCCCGGCGCGGCTCATGGAATGGCTGCGCCACAAGGCGCGCAGCTTCGTCTTTTCCACCGCGCTTTCCGTGGCGCCGGTTGGCGCGGCGCTGGCCGCGCTCGACATTCTCGGGGCGGGGCCGGAGCGCGTGGCGCGCCTTCAGGAAAATGCGGCCTTTTTCCGCGCCTGCCTGCGCGAGCACGGCGTGGAAGCCCCGGGCGAGACCGCTATCGTGCCGCTCATGGCCGGCGACGAGCGCGTGGCCATAGCCGCGGCCGAACACCTGCGCGCGGCCGGCATCCACATTTCCGCTATCCGTTATCCCACGGTGGCGCGCGCCGCGGCCCGGTTGCGCGCGGCCCTGCGCGCCGACCATGCACGCGCTGACCTTGCCCGGGCCGCGGCTGTGGCGGCCAGGGCGCTCACTCGGGCGAGGACGATACTTCCTCCACAAGCTCCAGGGACGCGCCGCCATTGCTGATGGCGGCGAGCGCCGCGGAGAGCGCCGCCACCCGCTCCTCGGGGAGGCGCAGGCGCAAGCGGGCGCGCTCGGCATAGTCCTCCCCCTCCACCACGACCTCGAGGGCCGGGAGCTGGCGGCGCAGGGCGTCCAGATGGGCGTAGTCCAGCACGGCCTCCGCCACGGCCTGCGGCACGCGCTCCACGCACGAAAGCCCGGCGAGGTTTTCGCGCACCGCGTCCTGATAGGCGCGCACAAGGCCGCCGGTGCCCAGCTTGACGCCGCCGAACCAGCGCGTCACCACCACGCAGGCTTCGCCGATGCCGCTATGGAGCAAGACCTGGAGCATGGGGCGCCCGGCCGTGCCGTGGGGCTCGCCGTCGTCGGAGGAGCCGATGCGCGCGGTATCCCCGGGGGCGCCCGCGGCAAAGGCCCAGCAATTGTGCGTGGCGTCGGGCCAGCGCGCGCGCACGGCCTCCACGAAGGCCCGGGCCTCGGCCGGGCTGGCGGCGCGGGCGCACTGGGCGAGAAAGCGGCTGCGGCGCACCACGGTCTCGGAGCAGTGAGGCTCCGCAAGGGTGGCGGCGGGGACGGGATAACGCTGCATGCGGACTCCGGGGCATGGGGCGCCGCGGGGATGCGCGGCACCTTCTTTCTAGCGGCAGACACGGGCCAGGGCAAGCGCGCCAAAAGCGCCTTGGCAAGCGGGCGGATTTTCGCCTAGAATCCCCGAGGCACACAGAAGCGGCAGCCTTCGCCGCACAAGGAGACGACATGCAGGACGAACGCGGGCTCTACTACCACGCCAACGCGGGCGACCCCGGTTCGCGGGTCTACGTGCGGCGCGGCCCCGACGGCGAGGTGGAATTCCGCCTCTGGGAGGCGGCGCATCCCGAGATCTGGGAGCGCCACCCCTGGCTCAGCATGGGCGTCATCCGCGAGGCCGCTGCCCTGTATGCCAAAGAGGGCGGCAGCGCGCAGGACCCCCTCCGCATCTATGACCTCGCCGTGGCCCGCGCCCTGCTTGTGGAAGCGGGCTTTCCCGTTTCGGATGACGGGGAGGCCGCGCCCCCGCAAGGGGCGCCCGGCGCATGAACCGCGCCTGGCTTGCCCGGCGGCGCCCGGCCCTCGTGCGCGACCTCGTGCGCGACTATTGCGCGGCCCATGCCGTGCTGACCGCGCAGTTACGCCGTTTTGAGGGCGACGGCACGGTCTCCTACGCCATCATCCGGGCTCTGCTCGGCGAAGCCATGTCCAAGGGCGTGCTTTGGCGCCTCAAGGACACGGCGCATCACCTCTTCCGCTCCCCGGCGCAGGCCGGCGACCCGGCCACCGAAGGGCGCGCCCTCGTGGGCGAGCTCATCGACTGGTGCGTGGGCTTCGCCTTCCATGAGTGCATCAAGCTGCGCGAGGACGCCTATCAGCGCCAGCACTACGCCAATCGCCTGCTCCATCTGGAGGAGCTGCGGCGCGCCGCCGGGCACGCGGCGGACGCCCCCGACAGCGGGGAGGGCCTCTGGCCCTTGGCCGGGCTGCCCCGCCAGACGGCCGACAGCATGGAGCGCGAGCTTCGGCGCATCCTGGGCGTGCTCGACAACGGGCTTGCCCTGCTCGCGCGCTATCTTGCCGGCGAGGGCGGCAACGCGCCGCTGGCCCGCTGGCTGGCCGTGGAGGAGGAACGCGCGGCCGAGGCCTTCGGAGCCCGCTGGCCCGAAGTGGTGGGCGCGCTCTCCGGGCCCGACGGGGACGGCCTCTACCCGCTGGCCGCGGCCGACCTTGTGGAAGCCGGGCGCCCCGAAGCGGCGCGGGCGCTCCTCGCCGCGCACCGGGATGAGCTCGGCGAGGCGGGGCGCAGGCTGCTGCAAACGCTGGAGGCCGGCGCCCCCGACGCCCCGGGCGCAGACCAGGGCCCCACGCGGGCAGGAGCCGCATGATGGCCCGGGCGCCCCGCGTCCCCTTGCGGCACCTCCTGCTGCTGGCCCTTGTTTGCTGCGCGCTCGTGCTCGCGGGCTGCGGCGGCTCGCGCACTTCGTGGCGCAAGGGCGGTGTGGCGGGCACCAAGCCCTATACCGTGCGCGGCAAGACCTACTATCCCCTGAAGTCCGCGCACGGCTTTGTGGAGGAGGGCATCGCCTCGTGGTACGGCCCGGGCTTCCACGGCAAGACCACGGCCAACGGCGAGCGCTACAACCAGTACGCCATGACCGCGGCCCACAAGCTGCTGCCGCTGGGCACCAAGGTGCGCGTGACGCACCTCGGCAACGGCAAGTCGGTCATCGTGCGCGTCAATGACCGCGGCCCCTTCGTGGAGGACCGCGTCATCGACCTCTCGCGCACCGCGGCCACGCGCCTCAACATGATGGGCACGGGCACGGCGCGCGTGCGCATCCAGAGCCTCGGCGGCCTGAGCGAGCTTGCGGAAAACGGCGACATCAAGGGCGATTTTTACGTCCAGGTAGGGGCCTTTGGCAGCAAGGAGAGCGCCTACAAGCTCATCCAGACGCTGGCCAAGGCCGGCCACAAGGGGCGCCTCCAGTTCGGCAGCAACAATCTGTGGAACGTGCAGGTCGGCCCGTGGGCCGACTCCGCCGGGGCCGAGCGCATGCTCGCCGCCTTCCGCGCGCTCTATCCGCAGGCCTTCGTGGTGGGCGGGGCGGAGTAGCCGGCCCCGGCGCCGAGGCCTTCCAGAAATCTCCGCACCTTCTCCGACGGCTCCTTCTCATACAGCAGCCCCCAGGGCACGCGCAGATCCCACGCCACCGGGATGGTGACAAAGGCCGGGTGCGCATTCCGCCAGCATTCCAGGGTCAGCAGGATCTTCCCCTCCCGCGCGCAGGCGTTGAAGATGTCGAGGTCATAGAAAAAGGGGCCGTCTTCCAGGCGGATGACCTCTTGCGCGAGGAGCAGCTCCCGCGCCCCATCCACGGTGGACGAATCCCCGCGGGCGCCGAGGACGACGGCCTCGCCGGCGAGGTCGCCCAGGGCGAGCCTGCGCTTTCGCGCGAGCCTGTGGCCGCGGGGCACGGCGCAGCACATGGCGTAAGCCCCGAGCTTCTGGAAATGGCAGCGCTGCATCCAGCGTTTTGAATCGCACGCGCCCACGAGGAAGTCATAATCCCGGCCGAGGCGCCCGATCTCGGCAAGGATGCCGTCGCGGCCGTCATCGAACGGGACGAGCTCGACCGCATGCTCCCCCTCCGCGTCCAGCGCCCGCAGCAGATCGATGAACACCGAGGCTGGATTGAGGAAGGAGGTGCCCACCCGGATGGCCGCGCCCCCGGCGCAGTGCCGCGCCCGGGCGAGCACGTCCGCGGCCGCCTCCGAAAGCTGCGCGAGCCCCTCAAGAAGCGTCTTCCCCTCCCCGGTGAGGCGGATGCCCCGCTTCCCCCGCGTGAAGAGGGTCAGCCCGAGCGCGTCCTCGAGGAGGTTCATTTGCTTGCGCACGGCCGTGGCCGACAAGAAAAGCCCGTCGGCCGCGCGGTTGAAGCTGCCGCAGGCGGACACATGCCTGAAGGTCACAAGCAAGGGATTGAGTAGGGCGTCGGCGCGGTTTTTTTGCGCGGGGCACATGGCAGACCTCGGCAGGTGTTGGAACCAGCGGTTCCAACTGTTGTAGCAAATAGGCATTTTACACACAATCGGCGCCCATGTAGAGGTGAGGCAGAACACCACCGCAACCGGGAGCGCGACCATGGAATACGTGACCCTGAACAATGGCGTGGAAATGCCCATCCTGGGCTTTGGCGTCTACCAGATAGAGGCTGCGGCCGAGTGCGAGCGGGCCGTGCTCGACGCGCTCGCCACGGGCTACCGGCTCATCGACACGGCGGCGGCCTACCTCAACGAGGAGGCGGTGGGGAGCGCCATCAAAAAGAGCGGTCTGGCCCGGCAGGACATCTTCCTCACCACCAAGCTCTGGATCCAGGACGCGGGCTACGAGAGGGCGAAAGCGGCCTTTCAGAAATCCCTCGAGCGCCTGGGCACGGACTATCTGGACCTCTACCTCATCCACCAGCCCTTCAACGACTATTACGGCGCCTGGCGGGCCATGGAGGAGCTGTACCGCGCGGGCCGCGTGCGCGCCATCGGCGTCTGCAACTTCATGCCCGACCGCCTCGCCGACCTCATCGGCTGCAACGAAGTGACGGCCGCCCTTGACCAGGTGGAGGTCAATCCCTTCTGCCAGCGCTGGCTCGACCAGGAGTTCATGGCCGAAAACAGGGTGCAGATGCAGTCCTGGGGGCCTTTCGCGGAAGGAAAGAACGACATCTTCCATAATCCCGTGCTGCTTTCCATCGCCGAGGCGCACAAGAAGAGCGTGGCGCAAATTATCCTGCGCTGGCTCGTGCAGCGGGGCGTCGTCTGCATCCCCAAGTCCGTGCACCGGGAACGCATGGAGCAGAACTTCGCCGTGTTCGACTTCAGCCTGAGCGACGCGGACATGGAAAAGATCCGCAGCCTCGACACCGGGAAGAGCTGCTTCTTCTCCCATTATGACCCGAAGATCGTGAGCTGGCTCTGCAACGTGCGCTATGACATCTGAACAGGGGGGCACCACCATGAAAACACGCGAACTCGGCAAGAGCGGCCTCACGGTCTCGGCCATCGGCATGGGCTGCATGGGCTTCAGCCACGGCTACGGCGCGCTTCCGCCGGAATCCGAGGCCCTGCGCCTCATGGCGCTGGCCCACGACCTCGGCTGCACCTTCTACGACACGGCCGAAGTCTACGGCCCCTTCGTCAATGAAGAGCTCACCGGCAAGGGCGTGGCGCCCTTCCGCAAGGACATCGTGCTCGCCACCAAGTTCAGCCCCTTCGCGCTCCCCGGGCAGGACTGGCCCTATCCCAAGCTGAGCGCGCAGGGCATCCGCCGCTCCCTTGAGGAATCGCTGAAGCGGCTGGGCACGGAGTATGTGGACCTCTATTACCTGCACCGCGTTCCCGAAGACTGCGACCTCGAAGGCATCGCCCACACCCTGGGCGCCCTCATCCGCGAGGGCCTCGTGCGCGGCTGGGGCCTGTCGCAGGCCACAGAGGCCCAGGTGCGCCGGGCGCACGCGGTCACGCCGCTCGCTGCCATCCAGAGTGAATATTCCATGATGGAGCGGATGTTTGAAAAGGATGTCATCCCGGCCTGCGCCGGGCTCGGCATCGGCTTCGTGCCCTTCTCGCCGCTGGCGAGCGGCTTCTTGAGCGGCAAGTATACGCAAAAGACCGAGTATTCCGGCGACGACGTGCGCCGCGTCATCACGCGCTTCAGCAAGGAGAACGTGGCCGCCAACCAGCCCCTCCTCGACCTGCTCGAGCGCTTCGCCAAAGAAAAGCACGCCACGCCGGCGCAGATCTCGCTCGCGTGGATCTTGCGCAAGGGCGACTTCATCGTGCCCATCCCGGGCATGCGCAAGGAGGAGCGTGTGCGCGAAAACCTCGCCGCGGCCGACATCACGCTCACGGACGCGGAATTCGCCGCGCTGGAAAAGGCGCTTTCCGCCATCACCATCCACGGCAACAGGACGGACAAGGACATCGAGAAGCTGGGGACGGTCAGGGCCTCCTAGCGCCCCAATGGTGGCCCAAAAACGGCAACGGTGCGGCTGCGCCCGCGCCCGCCTCCACAGCAATCCCAAAGCAACAGGGAGAGAACATGCGCAAGATCTTACGGCTCGGCTCTGTCGTTCTGCTCTCCGGGGCGCTCCTGTGCAGCGCCGCCTTCGCGGCGGACGGGGAAAGCGAAAAGCCCATTTCCCTGCGCACCATGGGGAGCCTCCTCTTCGGGGGCAGCGTCGTGAAGAAGCCGGATGGCGACACCTTTCACGGCGATCACGGCTATGCGCAATACTACATCCCGGAAAACGCGCGGCAGTACCCGCTCATTTTCTGGCACGGAATGATGCAGTCCGGCAGGACATGGGAATCCACCCCGGACGGCCGCGAGGGTTTCCAGGCCATTTTTCCCCGCGATGACTGGGCGGTCTATATCCTCGACCAGCCCCGTCGCGGCCGCGCCGGCTACACCGCCACGCCGGTGAGCGGCAAGGATGACGTACCGGCCGCCAACCGGGAAAGCGCCACATGGACCGTGTTTCGCAATGGGGTCTGGACACCTCCCGGCGAGCCCGTGCTGTTCGATGGCGTGCAGTTTCCCGGCGATGCCGCGGCCGCTGACCAGTTCTTCCGGCAGCAGACGCCCAACACGGGGGACGAGCCGCGCACCGACGAGCACCGCCGTTTCATGGGCAAGACCCTGGCCGCCTTGCTGGAGCGGGCGGGCGCATCCGTGCTGGTGACGCATTCAAACAGCGGCCAGTACGGCTGGTTTTCCGGCATGGAACGGCCCGGGGAGATCAAGGCCATCGTGGCCTATGAGCC
>CAMWVJ010000020.1 GCA_947177645.1 uncultured Desulfovibrio sp. | reverse complement strand
GCCGCCCGGGCCCGTACCTGGCAACCACCCCCTTAGTGTCGGCCCCAAGAAACCGCCCCGGCCGGTGGGCGCCCCCCATGCTGAGGGGCGCATCGGCCGGTGCGTTTGCCGGGTCGGGAAAGCGGGCTGCCAGCCGGAAAAACATGGCCAACATGGCAGCCTCTCCCGTCAGGAACTAGACAGCCGGAACGGCCGTGGCCGCGGCCTTCTCGCGGCGCTTGCCCGCGGGCGCGCCGGGCGCCAGCGTGAGCGCGTCGTCCTTGAGGCCGAGCTTCACCACGCCGCCCTTCTTCAGGAAGCCGAAGAGCAGTTCTGTCGCCAGCTTGTCCTCCAGCTGGTTGCGCAAGAGGCGTCGCAGCGGGCGCGCGCCCATGGCCGGGTCAAAGCCGTGCTCCGCCAGCCACTGCCGCGCCGGCTCGGAAACGCGCAGCTCCACCTTGCGCTCGGCGAGCGTGCCCCGGATCTCGTCCAGGAACTTGTCCACGATGCGGAGCATCATGGGCTGGGTCAGGCTGTGGAAAGGCACCATGGCGTCGAGCCGGTTGCGGAATTCCGGCGCGAAGAGCCGTTCCACGGCCTTGAGGCCCTTGCGCGCCGCATCCGTGGGCGCTGCCTCGCCAAAGCCGATGGGCGCGCCGGACATCTCGAAGGCCCCGGCATTGGAGGTCATGATGATGATGGCGTTGGAGAAATCCGTCTTGCGGCCGGAATTGTCCGTCAGCGTGCCATAATCCATGACTTGAAGTAACACATTAAAGATGTCCGGGTGCGCCTTTTCCACCTCGTCCAGCAGGATGACGGAATACGGCGCCTTGCGCACGGCCTCGGTGAGCTGGCCGCCCTCGTCATAGCCCACATAGCCAGGAGGCGAGCCAATGAGCCGCGACACCGAGTGCTTCTCCATGTATTCGCTCATGTCGAAGCGCAGGAACTCCACCCCGAGGATCTCGGCGAGGCTGCGGGCCACCTCCGTCTTGCCCACGCCCGTGGGCCCGTAGAAGAGGAAGGAGCCCGAGGGGCGCCGCTCGCGGCTCAGGCCCGCGCGGGCGCGCAGGATGGCGCGCACGGTGAGCTCGATGGCCTCGTCCTGCCCGAAGACACGACGCTTGAGGTCGCGCTCGAGGTGGGCGAGGCGCCCGCGCTCGCTGCCCGAGACCGTCCGCGGGGGCACCCCGGCCATGCGGGCGACGATGCGCTCCACATCGGCGACGGTCACGGCCGGGCGCTTCTCGTCCCCGCCTTCGGCCTCGCGGCGCAGGCGCACGGCGGCGCCGCATTCGTCCATCACGTCGATGGCCTTGTCCGGCAGCAGGCGGTCAGGCACGTGCCGGGCCGAGAGGTGGGCCATGGCCGGGAGCACGGACGGGGTGTAGCGGACGCCGTAATGCTCGGCATAGCTGCCTTCCAGCCCCTGCAGGATGGCGAAGCATTCCTCCACGCTGGGCTCGCGCAGGTCGATGCGCTGGAAGCGGCGGGCGAGGGCGCGGTCTTTCTCGAAATGCTTGCGGTATTCCTCGTAGGTGGTGGAGCCGATGCAGCGAATCTCGCCGTTGGCGAGCGCGGGCTTGAGCATGTTGGCCGCGTCCAGCGAGCCGCCCGAGGTCTCGCCGGCGCCCACGAGGGTGTGGATCTCGTCGATGAACAGGATGGCGTCCGGCATGTTCTTGAAGGCTTCCACGATGCCCTTGATGCGGGCCTCGAAATCGCCGCGGTAGCGCGTGCCCGCCACGAGGAGGCCCATGTTGAGGGCGAAGATGCGTGTTTTTGCAAAAAGCTCGGGCACCTTGCCCTCGGCGATGCGCAGGGCGAGCCCTTCGGCCATGGCCGTTTTGCCCACGCCCGCCTCGCCCACAAAGAGCGGATTGTTCTTGCGGCGCCGGCAAAGAATCTCGATGGCGCGGTCAAGCTCCTGGGCGCGGCCCACCAGCGGGTCGATCTTGCCTTCGCGGGCCTTGGCCGTGAGGTCGACGGTGAACTCGGCGAGCGGGTCCTTCTCGCCCTTGGCGCCCTCCTCGCACTTGCGCTCCCCGCCTTCGCGCTCCATGCCGTGCGAGATGAAGGTCAGCACGTCAAGGCGGTTCACGCCCTGCTTGCGCAGGAAGTAGCGGGCATAGCTCTCCTCCTCATCCATGATGGCGATGAGCAGGTCGCCCATTTCCACGGCGGCGCGCCCGGAGGAACGCACATGCCCGAGCGCGCGCTCGAGCACCCGCTGCACGCCCTCGGTCTGGGCGATGCGGTAGTCCCCGGGCTGCGGGGCGGATTCCATCTCGGAGCGGAAAAAGCCCTCCAGCTGCTCGCGGAGCAGGCCCACGCCCGCGCCGCTGCCCTCGAGGATGATCCGGCCCTTGGTGTTCTTGGTCAGCGAGAAAAGAAGGTGCTCCACGGTCAGCATGTCGTGGCCGCGGCGCTGCACTTCCATGACGGCGTCCCGAAGGACCTCCTGCACGCTTTTGCTCAGCATAGACACTCCACGGGGGCAAGCGCCCCCACTACCCGCCGCGGCTGCGGCGGTCCGTCACAACTTTTCGAGGCTGCACCTGAGCGGAAAGCCCGCCTGGCGCGCAGCCTTGTGCACCTGGCTCACCTTGGTTTCCGCCACTTCGCGCGTATAGACACCGCATTGGCCGACGCCATGCTGGTGCACGTCGAGCATGATGGCCGTGGCGTCCTCCAGCGTCCTGCGGAAGATGCTGCGCAGGATGCCCACCACGAAGTCCATGCTCGTGTAGTCGTCGTTATGCAGGAGGACGCGGTAGCGCGCGGGTTCCCGCACTTCTTTTTCAAGCCGCGTGGGGCGCTCGGTATCCACCCCTGCTGATGCGTAGGACGGCATGCGCGAATTCTCCCGGAGAGCCGCAGGATTTCAGGAACAGACGGCCGCCCCGTCGGGGAGGCCCAGTTGCCGCCGCAAACGGCGCCGTTCTTCGGGCCCGAACACAAAGGAGCGTTCCGGCGGCAAGCCCTGCGCGCTCCGCCATTCCTGATGGAGCGCATGATAACTTTTGGTGCTGATTTCGTGTTTGTCAAGGCCGAGGCGGCCCGCAACGGTGTCCAGCGCCTCCGGCGAACCCTCCACTTCAACGACGCGGCAAAAGGGGAGCTCGTCCAGCTCGACAAAGACGGCGCCCCCCTCTTCCGGGGCCAGCCGCCAGACGGAGCGCAGCTTTTCATAGCGGGCGCTTTCGGTGAAGCCCAGGCCCGCAAGCACGCCCTGCATAACCGCGGCGCTCTCCACCTCAAGCTCGCGCTCCTCGCGGGCCTTGAAGCCTTTGGCGGAATTGGCCACCGGGAGCTTCAGGGTGAGCACATGGCGCGTCCGCCCTGGCCATTCCTGGCTGCGCACGCGCAAAAGGCGCCGCGAGGCCCAGAGGCTGAGGTCCGGTGTGTCCATGACCACGTTGGCCTCGAAATGCGTGCCCAGGTCTTCCGCACCGGCTTCGGCAAGGGCGCGCCGAAGCCCGTCAAAATCCACGCCAAGATATTTGCGTTCGATCTCAAGAGCCATTGTGCCCGCCTTTCAGGAACGGTTGAAGAGCCGCCGCTGCAGCTCGGCGATGGTGCGCACGCAGCCGGGCGCCCTGTCCTCCCGTCCGTCGTCCCCCGAAGGGGGGCGCACGATGGGCGAAAAGCCGAGCCTCTTGGCCTGGGCTACGCGGATGGCCTGCGCGGCCACGGGCCGAACCTGGCCGTTGAGGTCCACCTCGCCCCAGAAAATGCTGCGCTCGGGCAGCGGCACATCATAATAGGAGGACAGCACGGCCGCCACGAGGGCGAGGTCGAGCCCCGGCTCCTGCAGGCGCATGCCGCCGCCCACCTTGGCGTAAATATCCACCTGGCCGAAATTGAGCTTGAGCCGCTTTTCCAGCACGGCGAGCAAAAGGTGAAGGCGGTTGGCGTCAAAACCGAGCGCCGCACGCCGCGGGATGCTGAGGAAGGTGCGCGCGACGAGCGCCTGCACCTCCACGGCCAGCGGGCGCTGCCCGTCCACGGCCATGACCACGGCCGTGCCGGAAAGCGCCGGGTCGCGCGCGCCGAGGAAAAAAGTGGAGGGATCGTCCACCAGCTCCATGCCGCCGCCGCCCATGCGGAAAACCAGAAGCTCCTCGTTGGGGCCAAAGCGGTTCTTGAAGACCCGCAGAAGGCGGAACATCTGGCGGCGGTCGCCCTCGAGGGAGATGACCGTATCCACCATATGCTCGAGCAGGCGCGGGCCCGCGAGCACGCCGTCCTTGGTCACGTGCCCCACGAGGATGAGCGCCACGCCGAGGCGGCGGCAGACCTCTTGCAGGGTCGTCGCCACGGCGCGCACCTGGCCCACGTTGCCGGGCAGGCCCTCGGCCTCGAGGCTCGTGAGGGTCTGGACGGAATCCACCACCGCGAGGGCCGGCCGCTCCGCTTCCGGGGCGCTTTCCAGCGCGTCCACTACGTCCTCCACCCGCGATGTCGCCATGGCGAGGAGCCGCGGGCCGAGCAGGCCCAGACGCTCGCCGCGGGCCTTGATCTGCGGCAGGGATTCTTCCCCGCTCGCATAGAGTACCGGCCGCCCTTGCGCCGCCACGGCCCCGGCCACCTGAAGCAACAGGGTCGACTTGCCGATGCCGGGCTCCCCGCCCACGAGGATGGACGCGCCCGGCACGAGGCCCCGGCCGAGCACCCTGTCCAGCGCGTCGAGCCCGCTCGGGAAGGGCCGGTGATCGCCGTCGGCCACGTCGCGCAGCACGCGCGGGCGCGTTGACGAGCCGGAGCTTACGCGGGCCGCCGCTCCGCCCTTGGCGGCTGCCGGCCGCGCTTCGGCCACAAGGGTGTTCCAGGCCTGGCAGCCGGGGCACTGGCCGCGCCAGTGCGGGCTCTGGGCGCCGCATTCCGTACAGCGGTAAATCTCTCGGGTTTTTGCCATGCCAAAATTTAGGAAAAAGCCTTCCCCGAGGCAAGCGCCGCCCATGGCAGTCCCACGCCGGGGGCAACGCTCGCCCCGTCCGCCCGAACGCGAAAACCCCTTGACGAATGCCGGCAAAACTCGCAAAAATTTTCTCAAAGACAATGGCTGACCATGTGCGGCTGCCGCCGGCCTGCGGGTGCGTGCGGCAGGCGCGGCGCATTTTGTGAAACCTCACAGGAGGCTCCATGCTGGAGACCACGGTTGTCGTCATTGGCGGCGGCGCTACCGGCATGGGCACGCTGCGCGACCTGAGCATGCGCGGCGTCCCAGCCATTCTGCTGGAACAGGGCGGCATCGCCCACGGCACGAGCTCCCGCTTTCACGGCCTGCTCCACAGCGGGTGCCGCTACGTCGTCAATGACCCTGAATCGGCCCACGAGTGTATCGAGGAAAACATGATCCTCCGCCGCATCGGCAAAGGATGCGTGGAGGTCACGGAGGGCTTTTTCGTCCTCACTCCCAAGGATGACCCCAACTTTGTGGAGCCGTGGCTCAAGGGCTGCGATGCCGCGGGCATCAAGGTCAAGGAGATCACGCCCGCCGAGGCCCTCAAGCTCGAGCCCAACCTCGCGCCCGACATCCAGCGGGTCTTCCGCGTGCCGGACTCCTGTGTGGACGGCTTCCGGCTGGTGCTCCACAACCGCATGTCGGCCGAGCGCTACGGCGGCCGCGCCTACCTCTATCATAAAGTCGAGGAGATCAAGCAGCGCAACGGCGCCGTTTGCGGCGTGACGGCGCGGAACCTCATGACCGGCGAGCTCATGGAGATCGCCTGCCGCGTGGTGGTCAACGCCGCGGGCTCGTGGTCGGGCGAAGTGGCGGCCATGGCCGGGCTTGAAGCGGCCATCACGCCGGACCGCGGCACCCTCATCGTCTTCAACCACCGCTTCACCTCGCGCGTCATCAACCGGCTGCACCCGAGCTCCGACGGCGACATCTTCGTGCCGCACGGCTCCGTGACCATCCTCGGCACCACCTCCATGCCCACGGACCGCCCCGATGACACCACCCCCACCTATCCCGAGGTGACGCGCCTGCTCGAGATCGGCGAGCCGCTGTTCCCGCAGGTGCATGAATACCGCATCCTGCGCGCCTTCGCGGGCACGCGGCCCCTCTATACGCCCGGCGGCGCCTCCGGCCGCAAGGCGAGCCGCAATTTCAACGTGGTGGACCACGCGGCCGACGGCCTCGACGGCATGGTCTCCATCTTCGGCGGCAAGCTCACCACCTACCGCCTCATGGCCGAGCGCGTCACGGACGATGTCTGCCGGCGCCTCAAGGTGACGACTCCGTGCCGCACGGCCGAAGAACCGCTGATCGAGCCGCCCGACCCGGCCGTGCTCGCGCGGGCGGCCAAGCTCTTCCCGGTGCGCGCCCTGAACCTCATGGCCGATCGCCTGGGCGACGACCTCACGAAAACCTTGCAGATCGCCGAAGTGGCGGCCGTGGCGGCAAAGAATACCAAGAATACGCATATCACCGATTTCGGCGGCGGCAATCCGCTGCTCTGCGAGTGCGAGATGGTGTGCCTCGCCGAAGTGGAGTGCGTGGCCCGCGACCCCTCCACCCATTCGCTCACCGACATCCGCCTGCGCACCCGGCTCGGCATGGGCACCTGCCAGGGCACCTTCTGTTCCCTGCGCTCGGTGGCCTCGCTCGTGGAGCACGGCATCCCGCTGGAATTCGCCCCGGCGGACAGCATGTGCCGCTTCCTCCAGGAGCGCTGGAAGGGCCTCCGGCCCGTGCTCTGGGGCCAGCAGGCCCGCGAAATGGAGTTCAGCCGGTCCGTTTATGCCGGAATCCTCAATCTTGACGGAGCCATGCATGAGCAGAACAACTGACGTTATCGTGGTGGGCTCCGGGCTCGGGGGCCTCATGGCCGCGCTCGCTGCGGCCCGCCAGGGGCGCGAAGTGCGCATCATCAGCGAGGGGACGGGCTGCCTCGCCATCGGCACCGGCTGCGTGGACCTGCTTGGTTATGCGCCTGACGGGGCGAGCGTGGAAGACCCGTGGGCGGCCATGACTGAGCTTGCGCCCGCGCATCCGTACAGCCTCCTCGGGGCGGAGAAAGTCCGCGCCGGGCTGGACGCACTCATGGAAACGACGGCCAAACACGGGCTTGTGCTCCGGCCGGCGAGCCGCGACGGCAAGCCCCGTAATACGCGCGTTCCCACTATCATGGGCACCTTGAAGCCAACCTACCTCATGCCGGATACTTTTGAGCCGGACGACCTTGGGAAGGCGAAACGCGTGCTGGTGGCGAGCGTGATGGGCTTCCGCGACTGCCGCCCGGCCCTCGTCATCGACCAGTTGCGGCGCTATCCCGACTGGGCCGACAAGGAATACTTCCCCTGCCTCATCCCCACGCCGTTTGACGACGCGCACCGGGCGCTCAACGCCCTTGACCTCGCCCGTGCCGCCGAGCGGCCCGGCGGCAGCGAATGGCTCATCGGCTCGCTGAAAGAACGGGCCGAAGGCTGTGACCTTGTGCTCATGCCGCCCATTTGCGGCCGCCATGCGGGAAGCCCCCTGGCGCGCGAGCTGCGCGAGGCCCTTGGCTGCCCTGTCGTCGAGATGCTCTCCATCCCGCCGGGGGTGGGCGGGCTGCGCATCCGCGACGCGCTCATGCGCGAGCTCGCGGCCCTTGGGGTGGAACTGGTGGAAAACGCCAATGTCATCGGCGCCGGTGTCGCCGAGGGCAAGTGCCATTCCCTCGATATTTCGAGCACCGGCCGCAGCTATTCCACCAAGGCGCGGGCCTATGTGCTCGCCACGGGGGGCATCCTTGGCGGCGGCGTCCTCCTCGAGCCGGGGCGGGCCATCGAGCGCGTCTTCGGGCTCGACCTTGCGCTGCCCACGGATGTGGCCGACTGGACCGAGCCCGAGATCTTCGGCAGCCAGGCCGTTTCCAAGGTTGGCGTGCGCGTGGATGACAAGCTGCGCCCGCTGGATGCCAACGGCGCGCTCGCGCTGGAAAATGTCTTCTTTGCCGGCCGCAGCCTGGGCGCCCATGACCCCGCCGTGGAGAAAAGCGGCTACGGCGTGGCCCTGGCCACCGGCTGGCAGGCCGGCCTCGCCGCCGCGGAACTTGCGGCCGCCGCCCATAACACCGGGGAAGCCGCCACTGGAGGGGAGCAATGAGCGTTCGCGTCAGTCCTGACAAGTGCATCGCCTGCACCACCTGCGTGGTGCATTGCCCGGTGGCCCGGGTGACGCCCAAGTTCCTCGGGCCGCGCATGATAGGCCCCGCCTATGAGCGCTTCCGCCTGCTGGGTCTCGCGGAAGACGAATCCCTCACCTATTGCGCCAACTGCAAGAACTGCGACATCACCTGCCCGCAGGGCGTGCCCGTTTCGAGCATCAACATGCTGGCCCGCGCGGAGCACTGCAAGAAACACGGCACCAGCATGCGCGATTGGGTGCTCGCCCACGGCGAGCTTCAGGCAAAGCTGCTCCAGCTCATCCCGGCCGCGCTCAAGAACTTCGGCATGCTCAACCCGGTGACGCGCAAGGTGCTCGACATGTTCGGCATCGACAAGCGCGCCCCGCTGCCCGCGTTCGCGCCCAAGACCTTCCGCCAGATGGCGCGCAAGGTGGAGCAGCCCTCGCTGCCGCGCAAGGTGGTCTTCTTCCCGGGCTGTTTTGTGGATGTCTATGATCCGCAGACCGGCCTTGACATGATCTGGGCCTTCAACCGCGCGGGCTATGAGGTCATCACGCCCGAGAAGTTCGGCTGCTGTGGCCTGCCCATGATCGCCAACGGCTTCTGGCAGGACAGCCGCCGCCAGGCGAAGCGCAACCTGGCCGAGATCGCCCGCTGGCGCGACCAGGGCATCCCGGTGGTCACGGGCTGCCCGAGCTGCGCCCTCACCTTCCGCCAGGACCTGCCGGAATTCTTCCCCGACCTCGTGGAGAAGCACGGCCCGGGCGTGCTGGAAGACGCACAGGACTTCCTCCTCGATTGCGTGGATCGCGGCGAGCTCGCGCTGGAGGACAAGGCCCCCGGCGACCTCTCCCTCATCTACCACGCCCCGTGCCACCTGCGCGCGCAGGGCAACGGCCTCCCGGGCCTCAAGCTGCTCCAGCGGCTCAAGGGCGTGAGCGCCCGCAATGCGGATGCCGGCTGCTGTGGCATTTCCGGCAGCTACGGCTTCAAGAAGGAAAAGTACGACATCGCCCAGGAGGTGGGTTCCGAGCTCTTCCATGTGGTGCGTGAAAGCGGCGCGGACTTCGCCACCAGCGAATGCGGCACCTGCCGCGTGCAGATCCAGCACGGCAGCGGCAAGAAGGCCCTGCATCCCGTGAGCATCCTGCGCGCGCGCCTCGAGGGGCGCCGCCCGGAATAATCGCGAAAGCAACAGAAACACTCCGGCCCGGGGCTGGCGCGCTTTTTGGCGCACCACTCC
>CAMWVJ010000019.1 GCA_947177645.1 uncultured Desulfovibrio sp. | reverse complement strand
GCCCGGGCCGAGCCAAACGCCACGGGCTTCATGGCGGTGAAGCTCGCTTTCGCGGGCTTCCTCATCCCCTATATTTTCTGCTACAATCCGGCCCTTTTGATGATTGGCGCCGATACCTGGGAGATCGTCTTCATCGTCTGCACGGCCGCGGTGGGCATCGCCGCGCTGTCCTTCGCAAGCGTGGGCTACTGGCTCAGGAACCTCTATTTCTGGGAGCGGCTCATCCTCGTGGCCGCGGCCATCACGCTCATCACCCCGGGCCTCAAGACCGATCTCATCGGCCTTGGGCTCATGGCCGGGGTCTATGTGCTCCAGCGGGTCTTCAAGGAAGGCCCGGGACAGCCCCTCATACAAGGGGGGAAGGGCGAGGCCGCCGGCGCGGCATAAGCCTTTTACTTCCGGCCATATTTGCTGAACATACAGGGGCTTCCCGCAAGGGAGCCCCTTTTCAATCTGTGATTTAATGAAGAGCAGGAGCGGACAATAAAATAGGAAAAAAATCAGTTTTAGACTGAAAAACAACTTGTCATGTATTTTTCTTCGTGCTAGGTTGTTTTCGGGTTCCGAACTGCCTTAGCCTGCCTGTTCCGCACATGCCCCGAGGGGCCCCATCTTGTGAGGATGCCATGGTACCGCTGCCCGTCTCCCCCCGCACCGGCGATGAAGCCGCCCAATGCCTCTCCCGCCTCATGTGCGCGCTTGACGTGACCACCGATGCGGAGCTCGCCCGCGCCCTGGGCATCACGCCGCAGTCCGTCAACGGCGCGCGCAAGCGCCGTGAGGTGCCCCCGGCCTGGGTCCAGGCCTGTGCGGCGCAGACGGGCGTCAATGCCCATTGGCTCTTTTTCGGGCGCGGGCCCGAGCGCCTGCCGGAAGCCGCCGAGGGGGAACTGCCCGCCGCCCCTGCCGACTGCGAGACTGACCTTGTGACCATTCCCCTCGCCGAGGCGCGGCTTTCCGCCGGCACGGGCAGCCTTGAGGTCAGCGGCGCCCAGGAGGGCGGCTATGCCTTCCGCAGCGATTTTCTGCGCCGCAAGGGCAACCCGCGGCGCATGGTGCTCATGCGCGTTTCGGGCGACAGCATGGTGCCGGAAATCTTTGACAACGATGTGGTGCTGCTCGACCAGGGCCAGACGGACATCACGCCCGGCCGGCTCTATGCCGTGGGCTTTGAGGACGCCATCTATATCAAGCGGGTGGACAAGCTCCCCGGGAAGGTCGTCCTGCACAGCGCCAATCCGGCTTACCCTCCCCTGAGCCTCGACTTGCGCGGCGATGGCGCGGACCAGTTCCGCGTCATCGGGCGCGTGCTCTGGTCAGGGCGCGAATATCGCTGACGCCGCTCCCCGGGGATTGGAGGAGACCGGTGCGGAGAGAATCGCCTACACCGGCCGCACGTGCACCGTGGACTTGCGCAGGAAGTCCGCAGGGAGGTAGGTCATCTTGGCTTGGCGCAAGCCCTCCTCGTCGAGGTCCTGCGCGCGGTTGATCCATTTCAGGCCCGCGCCCGCGTGGCGCGCAAATTCGCAGTTCATGGCCTGGTAGACACCCTTGTAGCCGTTGAGCCCCTTCTCGAAGTGGACGCCCAAGGTCTCGCTGTCCAGCTTTTCGCCCACGCTGAAGGCGATCATGCGCCCATCCACATAGAGCGAGCCCCCGGTGAGCCCGCGGAAGGCGTCCCAGTGGGTGAGCACACGGTTGATGGCCTCGTTTTCGGCGAGCAGCGAGGGCGAACCCTCGCATTCGTGCCACTGGCACCAGTCGTCCTGCACGCCGAGCACGTCTTCCACCATGGCGTCGGTGACGCCGCGGTAATCCGGCTCGCCATAGGCCTTGACGTAGCTGTTGTAGTGATTGCGCTTTTTGTGGAAGCGGTTGCCGGCGAGCGTCGCCAGCTCTTCCTGTTTGTAGAGATATTCCCACTGGCCGCGCTCCTCGCGGACCTCCAGAAGCTGTGGGCAGGCCTTTTGCCAGAGCTGGACCAGCTCCTCCGGCACGCGGATGAAGTCGCGCCCGGTCTTGCCCGCTACGCAGGGGAGCACGGCGCCCCAGTCCACGGCGTTCCAGTCGCCGATGGGGGCCCAAGGGCGCACTTCGGGCCTCGTCTGCCGTATCCAGCACAGGCGCCCGTCAAAATACCATTCAAGGCCGTAATATTCCTGCCAGCCCCAGAGGTTCGCCAGCGTGTAGTCCAGCGAACGGCGCGGCGTCGCCTCCCAAAGGGCGTAGTAGGCGGGGCTTTCCTTGAGGCTCACGGGCTTGAAGTGCGCGTCCATATTCTTTCTCCTTCGGTCGCGGAGCCAGCGGCCCCGGTCGGGAACAGGGTTCAGCGGGGGCGGCGCTGGCGGTTCATGGCAAAGCGCGCCCAGTCGCAGCGAAGGACCACATAGAGCATGATCAGGGCTTGCAGGCACTGCGAAACGAGCATGGCGGCGAACACGCCCGAGGCCGTGCCCCAGAGCCGGTGGCCCAGCAGCCAGCCGAGCGGCAGGCGCACGATCCAGAAAGTGCCGCCATAGACCATCAGGTTGTACTGCGTGGCGCCCGCGCCCACCATGATGCCGCCCATGACGGTGCTCGCGATGGAAAAGGGCGTGGACACGAGATTATAGGAGAGGTAGCTCACGATCTGCGCCCGGGTGGCAGCCTCCTGCGAGAGCAGGGCGGCGATGTCCGCCCTGAAGGGCCAGATGATGATGGCGACCACGCTCATGGCGGCCGCCGCCAGTCCCACGAGGGAAAGCGCCACGCGCTTCGCCTGGTCGGGGCGTCCCTCGCCCAGGCTGTTGCCCACGAGCACGGCGACCGTCATGTTGAAGGCCATGCCCGGGAGGAACAGCAGGGCTTCGGCGCGGAGGCCCGCGGTGAGCCCTGCGAGCGCGTGCACACTGTCCACCGGCAACGACGCCACGAGTACAAATAGCGTGAGATAGCCGGACTGCCACACGATCTGCGCCGCCGCCGCAGGCAGCGCCACGCGCACCAGATAGGGCAGGCCCACCCTGAGCCAGCGCAGGGAGGGGATGGCGCGCCGCCGCAAATAGCCGGAGCGCACGAGGAGCAGGGTATTGCAGACAGCGCCGAGGCACTGGGCACCGAAATTGCTCCACGCAAGGCCCATGTAGCCGCAGTCGGGCAGCCCGAACCAGCCGAGCCCGAAACCCAGGCAGCCCGCAAGATTGGCCGCGCACACGAGCGCAGCCACCCAGAGCGGCGGGAGCACCAGCCGCGTCGCGCGAAAGATGACCCCGGTGGCGGAATACACATATTGCGCGGGCAGCATGAGCATGAAGACCTGCCACAGCTCGCCCGCCAGTGGCCGGATAGGCTCGGGCACCATGATGAGCCGGAGGATCGCGTCACCGAAGCCCCAGCCGAAAAGGGCCATGAGGAGCCCGAGCCCGAGGCTGCCGAGGACGGTCGTGGCCACATAGCGCTCGGCGCGGCGCACGCGAAAGGCCCCGAGGGACTGGCTTACGGACGCAGTGGCGCCGCTCGAGAGCGCCATGATGACCACCATGAGGAAGAGCGAGCACTGCGTCACCATGCCGAGCGCCGCCTGGACATTGGCGCTGATCTGCCCGCCCACCCACACGCTCGTGAGGCCCATGAAGAACACGATGTACATCATGAGCAACTGGGGCCAGGTCAGGCTCCAGATGGCGCGGGGCGATGTTCCGAGTTCGGGCTTGGGCATGCGGAGCGGCGCTCCTGTGGTGTTTTTCAAGGCAGGCTCCCGGAACGGCGGCCGCGTCCGCTCCGGGAGGCGTTCTTCATGGCAAGTATCGTCGCGGCACTTCGGCGCCGCAGCGTTGCGCCCGGTCGGGGCTGGCGCAGGCCACGGCGCGGGCGGAAGTGCCGCGGGCTAGTCCCCGTCCAGTCCCTTGAGACAGCGGGTGAGGTCGTCGGCCGTTTCCCTGCGTCGGATAAGGCGCGGCGTGCCGTCGGCCTGGATGAGCACCTCAGCGGGGAGGTAGCGCTGGTTATATGTGGAGGCCATGCTGAAGCCATAGGCGCCGGCGTCCAGCACGCCGAGCACGTCGCCTTCGCGCAAGGGGGGCAGCAGGCGGTCTTTGGCGAGGATGTCGCCGCTTTCGCAGATATTGCCGACCACTGTCTGGGGCACAGGTGCGCCGCCGTCCTTCCCGTCGCCGCGGTAGGCTTCGAGATCGTGGAAGGAATCGTACATCACCGGCCGCATGAGCACATTGAAGCCGATGTCCGTTCCCACATAGCGTGCGCCCGCGTTTTCTTTGGTGGCAGTGACGCGGCCGAGCAGGATGCCGCATTCGGCCACCACATAGCGGCCCGGTTCCACCAGAAAGCGGCCCGCGTAGCCGGTGGCCGCGGCCCACTCGCTGATGAGGGCGTGCAGGCCCTGGCCAAGGGCCGCGAGGTCGAGCCGGGGCTCGTCGTCATATTTATGGTAGGGGATGCCGAAACCGCCCCCGAAGTCGATGATCTCGAGCGTTTTCAGTATGTCGGCGGGCAGGCGCGCGGCGAGCGCGAGCAGCACTTTCGCGGCCTCGAGATAGCCCTTGGGCTCCATGAACAGCGAGCCTATATGCTGGTTGATGCCGGCGAGGCTAAGCTCATGCGTGCGCAAGAGGGCGAAGACCTCATCCATTTTGTCCGGCGAAATGCCGAACTTGGTGGCCTTGCCCGCGGTGATGACCTTGGCGTGGTGGCCCGCGCCGATACCGGGGTTGAAACGGGCCATGACGCGGCCGCCGCGATTTATGCCGCCCAACATGTCGAGCTGCGAGAGCGAATCCACGCTGATGAGCACGCCATGCGCAAGGGCCGTGAGCATTTCTTCCGGGGTATTGTTGTTGGAGATATAGAGGATCTCTTCCGGCGCAAAACCGCCGAGTGCGTCCATGACGAGCTCGCCCGGGCTCATGGCGTCGGCGACCAGACCTTCCTCATGGATGATGCGGAGCAGGGAAGGGTTGGCATTGGCCTTGACCGAATAATTGACGCCAAAACCGTCCCGGGCCGAAAGGCCCATGAGTTCGCGGCAGCGCTCGCGCAGGATGCGCTCGCTGTAGACATAGAGCGGCGTGCCGAAACGGTCGGCCAGCTCGCGCGGGGTGGCGTCGCCGTAAAAGCGGAGCCTGTCGGTATAGGTTGAACGCAGGTCAGACATAGATACCTCGGATTGAAAGGCTTTTTTTCGGGCGCGCCCCGGCTTCGGGAGGCTGTGCAGGGCGCGTGCCGGCCTGCGAGTATCCCGGGCATGGGGGAGCCTGTCAAGCGCGGGGGCGGATACCGGGCCACGCGCCGGGAGAGATTCGTGCGGGCGTTGCGCCAAAGCGTCCTGAATGCGCTTTTTTTCTCTTGCCCTCGGCGCTTTTTTGGCCGAAGATAGCCACAGGATGTGCCGCACCGGGCCTGCATTGCGCAGGCGCATTTCGCTCTCTGCTTTTTCGGGGCGCGGCACGGTCTCCGGCAATGTGGCCGGGCGCCGCGCGCTCCATGTTGCGGCCGGTGTTTCGTCATTACCAGAGAGAGGGAGACAGCCATGAAAGAGATTCGCAAGGTGATCATTCCCGTGGCCGGTTGGGGCACCCGTTCGCTCCCGGCAACCAAGAACATCCCCAAGGAAATGCTCCCCATCTACAACAAACCTGTCATCCAGTATGTGGTGGAGGAGGCCATCCGCGCCCATATCCGGGACGTTATCTTCGTCACCAACCGTGACAAGAGCGTCATCGAGGACCACTTCGACTACAACCTCCAGCTCGAGGGCGTGCTCGAGCGCGCCGGCAAGCTGGACAAGCTCCAGGCGGTGCGCGAAGTGGCCGAAATGGTCAACATCATGTCCGTGCGCCAGAAGAAGCAGCTCGGCCTCGGCCACGCCATCATGTGCGCGCGCGAGCTCGTGCGCGGCGACCCCTTTGCCATCATGGTGGGCGATGACCTCATGTTCGGCGGCGTGCCGGGCATCGGCCAGCTCATCGAGGTGGCCATGGCCGAAAAGATGCCCGTTGTCGGCGTCATGGAAGTGCCGTGGGAGAAGGTCCACAAGTACGGCATCATCGATGGCGAGGAAGTGGCGCCCGGTGTCTACCGCGTGCGCGACATGGTGGAAAAGCCCAAGCGCGAGGACGCGCCCTCAAGGCTCGCCATCGTGGGCCGCTATGTGCTGACGCCCGATATTTTCGACTATCTTGAAAAGGTGAAGCCCGGCCAGGGCGGCGAGATCCAGCTCACCGACGCCCTCCAGGCCCTTGCCAAGGATCGCGGCATGATGGCCGTGCGCATGTCGGGCATGCGCTTTGACGCGGGCGACTGGGCGGAATACCTCACCGCCAACATCTACTTCGCCCTGCAGGACGAGGAATTGCGCTACGAGCTTCTGGGCCTGTTGAAGAATTTCGTCCAGTTCCAGTAGGGCGGCGCCATTTCAGCTAAAATCCACCCGCGCGGGGGCGCCTGAGCCCTCGCGCGGCGCCTTTTTCTGTTCATGTTTCGTGTGAGGCGCCGCTTCCCTCTTGGCAAGCGGCGCTCTCCGCCCCACCTTTGTCTGCATTTTTCCTTGCATGCCCTACGCCCGCGTCGCCCTGCTGAGCCCCCCCTACGCCACGCTGACCTATAGCCTGCCATCCATTTTCGCCCCGTCACTGTGGCGCCCGGGCCTGCGCGTGGCCGTGCCCCTCGGCCGGGGGGAGGGCGGCGCCCTGCGCGCCGGCATCGTGCTCGAAGTGACGGCAAACGCCGATGTGCCGGAGGGCGTGGTCTGCAAGGAGGTCTTCTGGCCTCTGGAAACAGAGCCATTGCTCGCGCCCGGCCTCTTTGACCTCATGCGGGATCTCGCGTTGCGGCAGGGGGTGGAGCCGGGCCATGTGGCGGGCCATGTGCTCCCGCAGGGGCTGCGCAGTACCGCGGTGCGGCTGCGCCGCCTCGGTGCCCGTGCCGAAACGCTGACTTTGCGCGACCTCAAGCAGGCGGATGGCGCCACGCGTGCCACGCTTGTGCGGGAACTGTGCTCAGGCGCCGCCCGTCTCTTGCCCCGAAGCGCAGATGCCGCCAGCGAGGAATTTTGCCACCTGCGCGTGGAACCTCCCTGGCCGGTGCGCCCCGCGGCCACCCGGCAGCTCGCGGTGCTGGAATTTCTGCATGCGCAGGGACCCGTGAGCCGGCGACGACTGCTCCGTGAGGTGAAGGACGCCGCCCCGGCGCTGGCCGCACTGGTACGGGCCGGCCAGGTGGCGCTCGTCCATGATGGCGCGGAAGAGGAGGAGCCGGGCGCGGCCCTCCTTGCGCCTGCTCCCGAGCGCGTCACCCTCAATGCGGATCAGGCCGCCGCGCTTGCAGCCCTCACCGCCGCGCTGGAGGCGGAAAGCCCGCAAAACCGCCTGCTCTACGGCGTCACCGGCAGCGGCAAGACAGCTGTATATCTGGAGCTCGCCGAACGCGCCCTCGCCCGGGGGCGCAGCGTCCTTTTGCTCGCGCCCGAAGTGGCTCTGGCGCTCAAGCTGCGGCGGGATGCGGCCCGCGCCCTGCCGGACGCGCCGCTCATCCTCTACCAAGGCTACAAGTCCCCGGGGCGGCGCGAAGCCACGTTTCGGGCGCTGGCGGAAAGCCGGCGCCCCTGCCTCGTGGTGGGCACGCGCTCGGCCCTCTTTTTGCCCATCCCGGCGCTTGGCTGCATCATCCTCGACGAGGAACATGACGCCTCCTTCAAGCAGGAGGACGGCCTTGCCTACCAGGCGCGGGAAGTGGCGTGGGCGCGCATGCGGCGCGAGCGCGGCCTGCTTGTCCTGGGCTCGGCCACGCCCGACCTCAAGACATTTCACGCAGCCAGCGAGGGGCGCCTGCCGATCCTGCGGCTGCCCAGGCGCGTGGGGGGGCGACCGCTGCCGCCCGTGGAGCTTGTGGACATCAGCGCGAGCCCCCGCCTCTTCCCCGCGGCGCGGGACGGCGCGTCCGCCGAGGCGGAGGCGACAGCCGCCGGCATCCTCGCCCCCCAGTGCGAGGACGCCCTGCGCGAGACGCTGGCCCGGGGCGAACAGGCCGTCGTCCTGCTCAACCGGCGCGGCTATGCGCCGCTCATGTATTGCCTCTCCTGCGGGCGCACGCAACGCTGCCCGCACTGCGACATCGGCCTCACCTACCACAAGGGGCTGGAGCGCCTCGTCTGCCACTATTGCGGCTATTCGCGGCCCTTTCCCTCGCCCTGCGACCATTGCCGGGGCATGGAGTTCCTGCCGCTGGGGGAGGGCACGGAGCGCCTTGCGGAGCGGCTTTCCCTCCTCGCGGGACAGCCCGTCCTCCGGCTCGACCGCGACAGCACCCGGCGCCCCGGCCGCATGGAAGAGATACTGGAGGCCTTCGCCCGGCGTGAGTCGCCCATTCTCGTGGGCACGCAAATGCTCTCCAAGGGGCATCATTTCCCGCGGGTGACGCTCGCCATCGTGGCCGACGGCGACCTCGGCCTCAACCTGCCCGATTATCGCGCGGCGGAGCGCACCTTCCAGCTGCTCGTCCAGTCAGCCGGGCGCGCCGGCCGCGGGGAGCGCCCGGGCCGCGTGCTCATCCAGACGCGCGCCACGGACCATTATTGCTGGCAGTTCGTGCGCAGCGCCGATTATGAGGGCTTTTACGAGACCGAGCTCGCCCTGCGCAGGAAGCGCGGCTACCCGCCCTTTGTACGGCTCGGGCTGCTCAGGATCTCCTATGCAGCCGACGAGGCAGGCGGAGCCCCGGCCCTCTCGGAGCTGGCCACGGCCCTGCGCGGCGAGGCGGTGAGGCTCGGCGTCACCATGCTCGGCCCCGCGCCGGCCCCCCTGGGCCTCTTGCGCGGGCGACGCCGCTTCCAGTGCCTGCTCAAGGCCCCGGCGTGGCCGCCGCTGCGCGAGCTCTATTTTTTTGCCCGCAGCCGCATGCCCGCCATTTTTCGCCTTGGTCTTGACCTCGATCCCGTTAATATGCTGTGATGCCGAGTTCTCGCTGGTCTGTGGCGCGGGCCTTCCCCGCGGGATCTTTTTAAGGAGGGATCATGAGGTTCATTCGCGGCCTGTGCTGTGCGTGCGCGCTTTTGCTGGCTCTTTACGGTGTGGCGCGGGCCGAGGGCTTTGCTCTCAATGAGTGGAGCGCCCGGGGCGTTTCTCTGGCCGGCGGCCTCGTGGGGCGGGCGGATGACGTTTCGGCCCTGGCCTACAATGCCGCCGGCATCACCCAGCTCCCGGCGGGCACGCAGCTCATGGCCGGCCTCGCCTTCATCGCACCCATGGGCAGCATCGACGCCGACCTTCTCGGTTGCCGCAAGCACGACACCACCACCAAGCCCGCCACCTTTCTGGCCCCGCATGGCTTCGTGAGCCACCAGCTCAATGACGACTTCTGGCTCGGGCTCGGGATCTTCTCGCGTTTCGGGGTGGGCAACAGCTACGCACAGGACTGGGTGGGCCGCTACAATGTCTATGACGTGGGGCTTCAGACCATCTCCTTCGTGCCCACCGTGGCCTGGAAGATCGA
>CAMWVJ010000018.1 GCA_947177645.1 uncultured Desulfovibrio sp. | reverse complement strand
GCACCATGCTCTATATCCGCCCGGCCGCCATCTATCAGGGCGATGACAAGGACCCGCCGCTCGACATCACCCAGATGGGCGCGCCCCAGGGGCTCGAGGTCGAGGCCAAGGGCGATTTCGGCAAGAATCTCCTCGTGCGCATGGATACGGACGCCGACCTCTCCACGGCGGGCAACGAATTCACCTGGTCCTACAGCACGGACGGCGGCTCCAACTGGGTGACGCTCAAGGGCCAGACCACCGGCGGCGACAAGCTGCGCCTGCCCGTGCCCGGCGGCTATGTGGATCTTGACGCCAGCGGCGTGGGCGACAAGACGGTCACGGCCGGCAGCCAGGTCTTGGTGCATCCCTCGCGCGCGGACCTCAAGTTCGAGATCATGAAGGACACCTACCTCTCGGTGAACGCCGTGGGCAAGGACATCTTCGGCGGCTACTACGAGGGCATGCCCGCCCTTGACGGCGACAACAACCTCTTCGAGGTGGTGGGCGCCTTCATCGGCTATCTCGAGGGCAACAACCAGGAGGGCGCGCAGAAGACCCTCGCGGCCCTCAAGGTGGCGGAAAAGCAGGTGCTCTCGGCGGCCACGTCCATCGGCGGCAAGGAAAACCGCATCCAGACGGCCTCGGACGTGCTCTCGTTCCAGAAGCTGGACCAGCAGGAGCGTTTGAGCTATACTGAAGACATCGACCTGACGGAACTGCTGACCAAGCTGACGCGCCAGCAGCTCACGTACCAGACGGTCCTGCAATCCTCGTCCATGATCATGAAGCTGAGCCTCGCCAACTATGTGTAAGCGCGCCCCTGGCGCATCGGACGCCATGCCATGCTCATTCTGACGCGACGCCCCGGCGAAAGCCTGTATTTGGGCGAAAACATCCGCATCACCGTGCTCGGTATCCAGGGGCGGCAGGTCAAGCTCGGCCTGGACGTGCCCAGCGACACCACGGTGTACCGCGAAGAGGTCTATAAACGGGTCATTGAGGAAAATCGCCGCGCCCTGGCGACCAAGAACGAAGACTTGATGGTGGCTGCTGAACTATGGCAAGCGAAAAAGAGCTAGAGATCGAAACCCGCCTCGGGCGGCGTGTCATCGATCCCGACAAGATCATTCGTTTTCCCCGCGGGCTGGCCGGTTTTGAGGAGGAGCACGACTTCATCCTCCTCCAGCTCAGGCCCGACGCGCCCCTGCTCATCCTCCAGAGCGTGACCAACCCGCAGGTGGGCCTGCTCGTGGCCGACCCGTACAGCTTTTTGTCATCCTACCCGGTGATGCTCGGCGATGCGGAGCAGGCCCTGCTCCAAATCCAGAACACCGAGGACGCGGCCATCCTCGTCACGGTGTCCATCCCGCCGGGCGAGCCGGAAAAGGCCGCCCTCAACCTCACGGGGCCCATCGTCATCAACCACCCGGCGCGCATCGGCATCCAGGTGCCACAGGGCTTTGACGGCCCCTCGCAGGTCAACATGCACTCGCTGGAGCCGCAGCCCATGGACGCGGCCCCGCAGGAGCCGGCCGACGGCGAAAAAGCGCGCCCCGCCGGAGACTAAGGGCACACAGGCCCGTCCCCCGAGATTCAGGCCCCCGCGGCACACGCTGCGGGGGCCTTGGCGTTTTGGGGGCTAGATGTTCGCCCCGGCGGCCGCCTCCCTGAAGGGGACGATGCGCTCCAGCGCGCCCTCAAGGCGGCTTGCCGCCTCCCTCCCCCCTGTCAACGGGCGTCATCGCGCCCCAGCGGGCGAAAAGGGCGAAAGACCGAGAAATTTTATCAATGATTTTGCATGAGTGCACCGACACTAGGAGACCTTTTTTTCGCCCCCGCATTGACGCGGCAAAAAGTTTTGAATAGTTCTAGAAACGCGAGAGCGCCACGGGCTTAATAGGGAATCCCGTTAAAATCGGGAGCGGACCCGCCGCCGTCAGCCATCGCGCGCGCCGCAAAGAGCGGCCGCGCCCCGTTTTCCACTGTGCCACTGGGCCCATGCCCGGGAAGGCGGAAACACGGGCGGCAAGCCGGAAGACCTGCTTTCGCGTGACGTGCGCCCGAGGGGCGCACAGGAAGAGGGCCGCCGCAACGGGCTTTTGCCGCGGTCCCGCGCCCTGCGCCGCGCTCGCGGCCGTAGCACGGCAGTATTTACAGAAAAGCCCCCCTGTTTGGGAGTAGACCATGCCCGCGACGATCATCAAACGGGACGGCGCCGCCGTGCCCTTTGACTCGAAAAAGATCCTGAGCGCCATCACCAGGGCCAACCAGGCCGTGGAAGGGGAGGACATGTCCCCGACGGATCTGCTCTTCGTCACGGAAAAGGTCTGCCGCACCCTCGACGAGCGCAACCTGCGCCATGTGGAAGAGATCCAGGACGTGGTGGAGGAAAGCCTCATCCGCTTCGACTACGCCCGCACGGCCAAGGCCTATATCCTCTACCGGGCGGAGCACGCCAAGATCCGCAACGCGGAATCGGCCCTCATGGAGATCTACCAGCGCCTGACCTATTCCCCGGCCGTGGCCGAGGACATCAAGCGCGAAAACGCCAATATCGACGGCGACACCGCCATGGGCACCATGCTCAAGTACGGCTCCGAAGGCTCCAAGTATTTCGTGGACAGCTATATCCTGCCCAAGGACGCCTCGGCGGCGCACATCAACGGCGATATCCACATCCACGACAAAGATTTTTACATGCTCACGGAAACGTGCTGCCAGATCGACCTCATCCCGCTGTTCCGCAACGGCTTTTCCACGGGACACGGCTTTTTGCGCGAGCCCAATTCCATCGAGAGCTACGCCGCGCTGGCCTGCATCGCCATCCAGGCCAACCAGAACGAGATGCACGGCGGCCAGAGCGTGCCCAATTTTGACTGGGCCATGGCCGAGGGCGTGGCCAAGACCTGGCGCAAGGAATACCGCCGCGCCCTTGAGGCCTGCCTGCGCCTTGCCGGCGGCATGGAAGCCGCGGCCGTGCACGTCCTCGCCGACCGCCTCCTCGAAGGGCTGGACCCGCGCATGGGCGAGGCCGAGGCCCTGGGCGAGGCCCTTGTGGCCGCTGCCGCGCCAGAGCAGCGGGAGCTCGTGGCCCGCGCCCACGCCTATGCCGTGGAGGAAGCGCTCACGCGGACGGAGACGCGCGTCTACCAGTCCATGGAAGCGCTCATCCACAACCTCAACACCATGAATTCCCGCGCCGGCGCGCAGGTGCCCTTCAGCTCCATCAATTACGGCACGGACACGTCGCCCGAGGGCCGCATGGTCATGAAGAACCTCTTGCTCGCCACGCAGGCCGGCCTCGGCAATGGCGAGACCTCCATCTTCCCGGTGCAGATCTTCAAGGTGAAGGAAGGCGTCAACTATGATCCCGGCGACCCCAACCACGACCTCTTCCAGCTCGCCATGGAGACCTCGGCGAAACGGCTCTTCCCCAATTTCAGCTTTCTCGACGCGCCCTTCAATCTCCAGTATTACCGGCCGGGCGACTACAACAGCGAGGTGGCCTACATGGGCTGCCGCACGCGCGTGCTCGGCAATGTGCATGACCCGGAACGGCAAGTGACCTGCGGCCGCGGCAACCTGAGCTTCACCACCATCAATTTGCCGCGCCTGGGCATCGAGGCGAAGGGCGATGTGGACGCCTTTTTCGGCCTCCTCGACGACGCCATCGACCTCGTGTTCCGCCAGCTCATGCACCGCCTCAAGATCCAGAGCGCCAAGAAGGTGCGCAACTATCCCTTCCTCATGGGCAACGGCATCTGGATCGATTCCGGCAAGCTGGACGTGGAGGACCGCATCGGCGAGGTCCTGAAGCACGGCACGCTCACCGTGGGCTTCATCGGCCTCGCCGAGACGCTGGTGGCCCTCATCGGCGAGCATCACGGCCAGAGCGAGGCCGCGCAGGCGCTGGGCCTCAGGATCATCGGCCACATGCGCCGCCGCGCCGATGCCGAGGCGGAAAAGACGAAGCTCAATTTCTCGCTCATCGCCACGCCCGCCGAGGGCCTGAGCGGCCGCTTCACCGCGCTCGACAAGGCGCGCTACGGCGAGCTTCCGGGCATCACCGACCGCGGCTACTACACCAATTCCTTCCATGTGCCCGTGTATTTCCCCATCCGGGCGCACAGGAAGATCGCCATCGAGGCGCCGTACCACGCGCTCACCAATGCCGGGCACATCACCTATGTGGAGCTTGATGGCGACACGGCGAAAAACACCGCGGCCTTCGAGCGCATCATCCGCTGCATGCACGATGCGGGCGTGGGCTACGGCTCGGTGAACCACCCGCTCGACCGCGACCCGGTGTGCGGCTACACGGGCGTCATCAACGATGTCTGCCCGCGCTGCGGGCGCCGCGAGGGCGAGGGCGTGAGCGAGGAAAAGCTGCGCGAGCTGCGCAAGCTGTACCCCAATATGCCGCGCTGGAACTGAGAGAAGCCGCCCGTGGCAGGGCGGCAGGGATTTTTTGAACACTCCCGAGGAGGAAGAAGCCATGCTGATGAAATCGCGCCTGTTCGAGGAAGCGCAGAACGAGGAAGCGGCCGCGGCGCCTGCGGCGCACGCGCTGGTGGGCGAGGGCGTGGGCTTTGAGCGCATCCGGCGTATCACCGGCTATCTCGTGGGCACGCTCGACCGCTTCAACAACGCCAAGCGCGCCGAAGAGCACGACCGCGTGCGCCATGCCTGAAGCGGCGCGCCCCGCCCCCGGACTTCGACTCGCAGGCTTTCGCGCCCCTGTGACCCGGGGGGATGTGGCCCCCCGGCTGCGGCTGGCCGGCATCGTGGAAGACTCCATCGTGGACGGCCCGGGCCTCCGGCTCACCATCTTCACCCAGGGCTGCCCGCACGGCTGCCCGGGCTGCCACAATCCCGAGACGCATCCCGTGAACGGCGGGAGCTTCCATTCGCTCGACGAACTGGTGGCCCGCTACCGGGAAAATCCGCTGCTTTCGGGCGTGACCTTTTCCGGCGGCGAGCCCTTTCTCCAGGCGTCGCCCCTCGCCGTGCTCGCCGGCCGCATCCATGCCCTCGGCGGCACGGTCATCACCTATACCGGCTATATTTTTGAAGAGCTGGCGGGCCGCGCCCCGATGGACGCGGCCGTGGCCGCGCTCCTCGACGCCACGGATCTACTCATCGACGGCCCCTATATCGAGGCCCTGCGCAGCCTGGACATCGCCTGGCGCGGCAGCTCCAACCAGCGCCTCCTGGACAGAGAGCTGCGCGCGCGGCTGCTTTCTCTGGCGGGATAGTCCCCACCTTTTTTTGTCCTCGCGCCTTTTGCCTGCCCTTTCTCCTCCAGTCTGCGACACGGCTTGACGGCTGTTTTGCAAATAATTACATTGTGCTCACGAGGTAAGCAATGGATATTCCCCTTGTGCCCATCGGCAATTCGCGCGGCATCCGTTTGCCCAAGGCGCTCATAGCCCAGTGCGGGTTCGGTGATATGGTGTCCCTCACTGTCACCGATGGGGGCCTCCTGCTCTCGCCGGTGAAGCAGGGACGCGGCGCGTGGGAAGAGGCGCTGCTTGCCGTCCCTGCCGCTGAAAGAGCCGCGGATGCGCGGGAATTTGCGGAATTCGACCAGCTGGATACCGGCTTCGACGCCGCGGAGTGGACATGGCCCCAAAAACCGTGAGCCGCTTCGAGGTGTGGTGGGCCAATCTTGACCCCACCATCGGCCATGAAATCAGGAAAACCCGCCCCGTGCTCATCATCTCCCCTGACGAGCTCAACCGGCATCTGGGTACGGTGCTGGTGGCGCCGCTCACGTCCACCATCCGGCCCTATCCCTTCCGCGTGCAGACCGTTGTAAGCGATATTCCGGGCCAAGTCGCCCTTGACCAGATCCGCGCGCTGGACAAGGCCCGGCTCACCAGGCGCATGGCGGTCTTGCCGGAGGAGACGCGCCGGGAAGTCCTCTCTGTGCTCCAACTCATGTTCGCCGAATAGGGCGCTGAGGCGTCCAAGCAAAAGCGCCGGGAGTCTCCCCCCGGCGCTTTGCGTTCATCGGTTCATTTGTTCTTGCTTTCCACTCAGTCCGTCAGCGTCAGGCGCTGCTTGTTGGCGAAGATGGTCTCGCTCGGGCTTTCGCTGCGGTCGGAGTAGGCGGTGTGCAGCAGCTCGTGGGCCTTGTGCGAATTGGGCTCGCCCAGAAAGTCCTCATAGAGCTTCTTCACTTGCGGGTTTTTGTGCGACTGGCGGCGGGGCATGGCGCGGTCGAGGCTGTAGAGGCCCTGCTGGCGCGTGCGCGCGTGGGGGTGGTAGTCGCCCTTGACGCGCGAGGTGCCACCGCCGTCCACGCAGCCGCCGGGGCAGGCCATGACCTCGATGAAGTCATAGGGCGATTCCCCGGCCATGGCCTGCTCGGCCAGGGCGCGCGCGTTGCGCAGCCCGTGGCAGATGGCGACGCGGATGCTGCCATTGCCCTCGCCGAGGTCGATGACGGCCTCGCGCACGCCGTCCATGCCGCGCAGCGGTGTGACCTCGATGTGCTCCAGCTCCTTGCCCGTGACCACCGCATAGACGGTGCGCACGGCGGCCTCCATGACGCCGCCGGTGGAGCCGAAGATCACCGCCGCGCCCGTGGACGCGCTCATGAAGGGGTTGTCGAAGGGCTCGGGCTCCACGTCGGCGAGGTCCACGCCCATGCGCCTGAGCAGGCGCGCGAATTCGCGCACCGTGAGCACCACGTCCGTGTCGGGTACGTCCTCGCGGGCAAGCTCGGGCCGTGCGGCCTCGTCCTTCTTTGCGACGCAGGGCATGATGGAGACGGTACGCAGGCGACCCTTCTCGAGCCCCATGGCCTCGGGCAGGTAGCTCTTGGCCAGCGCCCCGAGGATGGCCTGCGGCGAGCGCGTGGAGGAGATGTGCGGCAAAACGCCCGGGCAGTGCTTTTCCGCATAGTTGATCCAGCCCGGACAGCAGGAGGTGAACATGGGCCCTTTGGCGCCCTTCTTGAGCCGGCCCAGAAGCTCCGTGCCTTCTTCCATGATGGTCACGTCCGCGGCGAAGTCCGTGTCCAGCACCACGTCCGCGCCGATGCGCCGGAGTGCGCCCACGATCTTGCCCTCCACGTTGACGCCGGGCGCGAAGCCGAATTCCTCGCCCAGCAGCACGCGCACGGAGGGCGCGAAGCTGAAGACCGTGGTGATCTTAGGGTCGGCCAGCATGTCGAGCACGAGGTCGTTCTGGTCGCGCTCGGCGAGCGCCCCGGTGGGGCAGACAAGGGTGCACTGGCCGCACTGGATACAGGCCGAGGCGCTGTGATCGTCGGCCATGCCCACGCCGATACAGGTGCCGAGGCCCTGACCGTCCACGGTGAGCGCGGCCACGCCCTGGATCTGCCGGCACACCTCCACGCAGCGCAGGCAGCGGATGCACTTGCTCATGTCGCGCGTCATGCCGGCGGCGCTGTCGTCCAGCGGGCGCTCGGCCGCTGTGGGGCGCAGGCGGTGGGTGAAGCGGTTGCGCGTGAGGCCCACGGCCTCGCCCAGGTCCTGCAATTCGCAGTCGCCATGGCGCGCGCAGGAGACGCATTCCTGGTCATGGTCGGCGAAGATCATTTCCACCTGGGTGCGCTGCATGTCGCGCACATGGCGGGAGAGGGTGTCGATGCGCATGCCGTCCGCAAGCGGCGTCTCGCACGAGGCCACCATGCGCGTGCCCGCGCCGTCGCTCACTTCCACGAGGCACACGCGGCAGGTGGCGGGCTTGTGGGAAAGCGGCTCGAAGCGGCAGAGCGTGGGGATAAAGACACCGGCGCGCCGCGCGAGCTGAAGGATGGTTTCCCCTTCCTCGAACGCATATTCCTGACCATTGAGATAGGCTTTCATGAGTATCCTCTTTCTGCGGCTCACGGCGCTCAGGCGGGATTGCCGGGGATGGGGCTTTCGGTGATGACGGAAAGCACGCGGTAGCAGCGCATGCAGCGCGAGGCCTCGGACCAGGCCTCCTCGCGGGTCATGGTCTGTTCCACTTCGTCAAAATTGTGATCCCGCTCTTCGGGAGAGATCTCGCGCACGCCCACGCGCTCCTGCCGGGGCTTGGCCGGCGCGGGCGCCGCGTCGTCAAGCAGGCGTCCCTTGGCGATCCATTCGCTGAGGCGCCAGCGCGAATCAAAGGGCACCTGGTCCGTGGAAAGGAACTGGTCGATGGAGCGCGCCGCAAAATAGGCGTGGCCCATGCCCATGATCATGGTGGTGGGGCCCGAGGCGCGCGGGCCGCTGGTGCAGTCGCCGCCGGCGAAGACGCCCTTGCGGCTCGTCTCGTGCGCGGCGTTGATGACGATGCAGTTCTTGCGGTCGCGCGCGATGCCTTCGTCGTCGCGCAGCATGGCGGCGTCGGTCTTCTGGCCGATGGCCGCGATGACGTGCCGGCAGGGGATGACATGCTCCGAGCCCGGGATGGGTCGGACACCGCGCCGGCCGCTGGCGTCGGGCTCCGTGCGCTCCATGTCGACCACCCTGAGGCCCGTGATCTCGCCGTTTTCCACCATCAGAGCGTCCTGCCCGCAGAGGAAGTGGAACTTGACGCCTTCTTCCTTGGCGGCGTGGATTTCTTCAGGGTCGGCCGGGGCGTCGGCCTCGGTGCGGCGATAGATGAGATGGGTCACACCGGTGGCCACGCGCGCGGCCGCCCGGCAGCAGTCCATGGCCACGTTGCCGCCGCCCACCACCACCACGTCGCCCTCGAGCACGGGCGGCTCGCCCGCCTCCACGCCTTCGTACACGCGCTCCAGAAAAGCGATGCCGTTCTCGTAGCCGGCTAGCGACGTATCCTCGCCCTCCATGCCGAGATAGGCGCCGCTCGGGCAGCCGCAGCCGATGAACACCGCGTCGTAGCCGCGCCGGAAGAGCTCGTCCACGTCAAAATCCCGGCCGAGCTTCTGGTTGAAGAAGAAGCGCGCGCCCATGGCGGCCACGATGTCCGTCTCTTCCTGGAGGGTCGTCTTGGGCAGGCGGTAGATGGGGATGCCGTAGCGGATCATGCCGCCGGCCTTGGGCTTGGCCTCGAAAATGTCTACCGGGTAGCCGCGCTCGAGCAGGTGATACGCGCAGGAGATGCCCACCGGCCCGGCGCCCACCACGGCCACGCGCTTGTTCTTGGCCGGGGCGGCGTCCTGCGGCTTGAGCATGCCCGAGGCGATGGCCCTGTCGGCCGCGTAGCGCTTGAGATTGCGGATGGAGACCGGCGCGTCCACCCTGGCGCGGCGGCAGGCGCGCTCGCAACTGCGCACGCAGACGCGGCCGCAACTCCCCACGAGCGGATAACTGCGGAGGACGGTATTGGCGGCGAGGTCGTCGTGGCCGTCCTTGATGTAGTCGATATAGCGGGGGATGTTGACAAGGCCCGGGCAGGCCTCGATACAGGGGCTCGTGATGGCGCTGTAGAAGCCGCGCGTGTCGCCGCTCTCGCCGGGCTTGAGCTCCGCCGGGAAGTGCGTGAGCGCCGCCAGGAGGGGCAGGGCGCCGGTCTGGCCCACGCCGCAGAGCGAGGTGGCGCTCATCTGCACGGCGATGTCGCGCAGGTCCTGCCAGTCCACGGCGGCGCCATCGCGCGCCGCAGCCAGCACATCGCGCACGAGGGGCGCGCCGGTGCGGCAGGGCGAGCACTTGCCGCAGGATTCGGAGGCCACCTTGTCAAAATGTTTCCACAGGGCCCAGAGCAGGGGAAGCTCGGGGTCGAAGACGAGAAAGCCCCTGTCGGAGAGGAAGGAGCGGGCCGGATTGCCTTCGCTGAAGCTGTCAAAGACGGAAAGGTCCAGTCCGGGGGGCGTGGCGTCGCCGCCGTTGCGGTTGTCATAGACAGTGCCGTCCCAGACTCCATAGACAAGTCGCGGCATGGGCGATCTCCTCCACAGCGGCGCGGGGAGTGCCGGCGCCGCCCGCTTGGCTTGAGGTAAAGCCGTGAGAGTATGTGCATGCCCATACCACACTGAGGGCGACAGTTCAATGGTTCGCCGGGGAATGACGGTAAGTGCCCGGAATGGAGGCGCAAGAAGGGCCAGCAGGTCTGGGCGCACGCTGCCCCGCGCTCAAAAAAAGAGCAGGCATGATCCTCGCATGCCTGCTCCTGAAGTGGTGGGGGCTGCCGGGGGGGCAGCCCGAGCGGTGTGTGCCGCCGCGAATCCTTTCCGCTCCCGTCCTTGGGGTGATTT
>CAMWVJ010000017.1 GCA_947177645.1 uncultured Desulfovibrio sp. | reverse complement strand
CGCCCCATCATCAACGAGCCGCCGCTGGACGACCGCGACCCGGACATCAACCTCATGCTCCATCACTTCAAGCTGGACATGGACTATCAGGACACCTTCGCCTACACCCACGCCGAGGCCCGCGACATCATCAACCAGGGCTCGCGCAACCTGCTTCTGGAGAACATCATCCAGAAGTTCAAGAAAATCCTGGAAATGCACGATTTCGTGCTCTGCATCGGCACGGACTTTCTGGGGAAAGACCCGGTGTTCGAGTTCGAGCTCAACGCCGAGATCGCGGCCAACCTGGGCGCGCCGGTGATGCTGGTCACGAGCGGCGACAATGTGACGGCCAGGGACATCAGCGACTCCCTGCACCTCACCCTCGAGGCGCTGGAGCCTTACGCCATCGACATCATCGCCACCATCATCAACCGCTCGAGCCTTTCCCAGACCGAGCTCGACGAGCTGCGCAAGAGCCTCGGCAAGGACGACAAGACCGCGCTCGTCTACGCCGTGCCCAATGACCCGTCGCTCGGGCGCGCCACCATGAACGACGTGAAAAAGGGCCTGGACGCCGAGGTGCTCGTCGGCGGCAACCGCCTGGACTCGCTCGTGGGCGACTACCTTGTGGCGGCCATGCACATCGACAATTTCCTCAACTATATCGAGAAAGACCAGCTCATCATCACCCCCGGCGACCGCACGGACATCCTGCTCGCGGCCATCGCCTCGCGCCTCTCCTCGGCCACGCCGGACATCGCGGGCGTTTTGCTCACGGGCGGGCTCGAGCCCCCGGCCTCGGTGCGCAAGCTCATCGAGGGCTGGAGCGGCGCTCCGCTGCCCATCCTGCTCACCAAGGCGCACACCTACCGCACCATCACGGCCCTGCAGGAAATCTACGGCCTCATCGAGCCGGACGACACGCGCAAGATCAACACCGTGCTCGGCCTCTACGAGCACCACGTCAACGGCAAGGAGATCGCCAACCGCCTGCTCTCCGGCCAGCGCAGCGGCCGCATGACGCCCATGATGTTCGAGTTCGAGCTCATCGAGCGCGCCAAGAGCGACAAGATGCGCATCGTGCTCTGCGAGGGGCTGGACGAGCGCATCCTGCGCGCCACGGACATCCTGCTCCGCCGCGAGGTAGCCGACATCACCCTTCTGGGCGACATCGACGCCATCCACGCCAAGGCGCGGGCCCTGGGCCTGGACGTGGCCGGGGCGCGCCTCATCGACCCGGTGAAGGCCGCGGACTTCGACAAGTACGCCGAGACGTATTACGAGCTGCGCAAGGCCAAGGGCATCACGCCCGAGCAGGCGCGCGACATCATGAGCGACTCCACCTATTACGGCACCATGATGGTCAAGCTCGACGACGCGGACGGCATGGTCTCCGGCGCGGTGAACACCACGGCGCACACCATCCGCCCGGCCTTCGAGTTCATCAAGACGCGGCCCGGCTTCTCGGTGGTGTCGTCCGTGTTCCTCATGTGCCTCAAGGACCGCGTGCTCGTGTTCGGCGACTGCGCGGTGAACCCCAATCCCACGGCGCAGCAGCTCGCCGAGATCGCCATCGCCTCGGCGCACACGGCCAAGGTGTTTGGCATCGACCCGCGCGTGGCCATGCTCTCCTACTCCACGGGCACGTCCGGCAAGGGCGCGGACGTGGACGTGGTGGTGGAGGCCACCAAGATCGCCAAGGAAATGGCGCCGGACCTCGCGCTCGAGGGCCCGCTCCAGTATGACGCGGCCATCGACCCCATCGTCGCCCGGACCAAGATGCCCGACAGCCAGGTGGCCGGCCGGGCCACGGTGTTCATCTTCCCGGACCTCAACACCGGCAACAATACCTACAAGGCCGTGCAGCGGGCCGCGCAGGCCATCGCCATCGGCCCGGTGCTCCAGGGCCTCAACAAGCCGGTCAACGACCTCTCGCGCGGCTGCACCGTGCCCGACATCGTGAACACGGTGGCCATCACGGCCGTGCAGGCGGCAGCGGACAAGAAGAACGCCAGGAAATAGCAAACACGCGCAAACACCTCCCCGGCCGGGCATGGGGTCCGGCCGGGGCCGCGCTTCTCGCGCACACGTCAAAGGGAGTGAGGGATGAAAGTTCTGGTCATCAATGCTGGCTCTTCCTCGTGCAAGTACCAGCTCCTGGAAATGGACACCAAGACCGTGCTCTGCTCCGGCATCGCCGAGCGCATCGGCCAGCAGAACGGCCGCCTGACGCACAAGATTGCGCCCGGCACCGACCGCGAGAAAAAGATCATCCGCGACGAGGACTTCCCCACCCATGTGGAGGCCATGGAGCTGGTCATCGCGCTCCTCACCGACCCGGAAGTGGGCGTCATCAAGGACAAGGGCGAGATCCACGCCATCGGCCACCGCGTGCTCCACGGCGGCGAGGCCATCACCCAGCCCGTGCTCGTGGACCGGCATGTCAAGGATGTCATCAAGGAATGCTTCCTGCTCGGGCCCCTGCACAACCCGGCCAACCTCATGGGCATCGAGGTGGCGGAAAAGCTCTTCCCGGGCGTGCCCAATGTGGCGGTGTTCGACACGGCCTTCGGCATGGGCATGCCGCCGGACGCCTACATGTACGCACTGCCCTACGAATATTATGAGGAGCTCCAGCTGCGCCGCTACGGCTTCCACGGCACCTCGCACAAGTACATCGCGCGCAAGACGGCCGAATACCTCGGCAAGCCCCTGGACGAGCTCAATTCCGTCACCATGCACCTTGGCAACGGCTCGTCCATGACCTGCGTGAAGCACGGCAAGTGCTATGACACGAGCATGGGCCTCACGCCGCTGGAAGGCCTCATCATGGGCACGCGCTGCGGCAGCATCGACCCGGCCATCGTGCCCTTCCTGCAGGAGAAAAAGGGCTACACCGCGGCGGAAGTGGACACCATCATGAACAAGAAGTCGGGCTTGCTCGGCATCTGCGGCTTCACGGACATGCGCGACGTGCACGCGGAAATCGAGAAGGGCAACGAGCGCGCGAAGCTGGCGCTGGAAATGCTCGTGCGCAGCATCCGCAAGATGCTCGGCGCCTATATCTTCCTGCTGGACGGCAAGCCTGACGCCATCGTGTTCACGGCCGGCATCGGCGAGAACGACCCCATCGTGCGCGAAAAGGTGTGCGAAAACCTCGAGAGCGTGGGCATCAAGCTGGACGCCAAGGAAAACGACACCCGAAAGCCCGGCGCCCGCACCATCTCCGCGCCGGACAGCCGCATCCGCGTGCTGGTGATTCCCACCGACGAGGAGCTGGAAATCGCCGAAGCCACGGTCAAGGTGGTGGAGAAGAAGTAAGGCCGCGCCCGCACGGTAAAAACAGCAACAGTAATGAAAGAGCGGCGGTTCCCGGTGAGGAGCCGCCGCTCTTTTTTCCGCAAGCGATGTCAGTGCCGCAATGCGCTCTTGCGCCTTCCCCAGGAAGGCTCCCGCAGAAGCGCCGCTTCCTTCATTTTGCAGCTGCCTCTTCACCCGCAACGGCGCTATGCCGGGCAGGCGTCGGGAAACAGCCCTTTCAACCCGAGTCCTTCGCGCAAGGTGTCAACGATGGTATTTGTCCGTTCCCGATTATCGTCATCCAGGTATCTGTGCGGCACAGCCTCTGCCAGAAGCCAGTGGCGTATTTCCGGCGAAAACTCCGCAAAGGTTTCTACATAGCTGTGCCGCCTCCACGCCCAATTGACATATAACAACAGCACACCAAGATCCACATAGTTTCGGATGGACTTGGAGAGCACCTGCTCCAGAATGATGACATTCTTTTGGGACACGGTGCCCTGCGCGGTCGCCATGATGAGCGCCGCCATGGACAGGCGCATCACTTCTGCATAGTCTCCGCCACAGCGCCTGTGCAGCTCGGCGAGTTCGCGGGCAGTGGCCCGGGCAGAGCAGCCGGGCAACCAGTTCCAAAACGGCATGCGCTTCCCTCATTCCCCGATATGCGTGGAGCGGTATTCCTTGTTCCGAGTAGTCATAACTACTCGGAGGTAAATTGGCAAGCGTTATGAGAGGGCATGGAAAATGAAGAGCGCATCGCAAGGCGGCACATGCCCGGCCTCATCAGGCGCTATCGCGCCCTGGCCGGCCTTTCGCAGCAGCAGCTTGCCGACAGCATGGGGGTGAGCAAGGGCTTTATTTCGGCATTGGAGGGCGGCAGGAGCGTCCCGAATCTCGACATGCTTGTGGTATTGGCCTCGGCGCTCAATGTACGCCCCGGGGAGCTGGTGGACGCCATGGTGGAGGCGGCGGGAAAGGAGCACCGGGCGCCGGGGGCCTGCCCCAAAAACTGAGCCCCGCCAGGAAGGCCGGGCGGCGCTCCTGACGGGGCTTGTGAGACTGGTTCGGTCTCGGGCCTACGGCTTGAGGCCCATCTTGTTCACGGCCTGCATGCCGCCCATGGAATTCACCGTGTCGGTGATGCCGTTATTGGCGAGGATAAGCAGGCTCTCGTACGCGCGAAGGCCCGAGTTGCAGATGAGGGCCACCGGCCGGTCGCGCGGGATCTCGCCCATGCGGGCCTTGAGTTCCTCCAGCGGGATGGAGTGCCAGTCGGGTTCGCGGTCCTGGATGGCCTTGCCGGCCTTGGGCGGCCGCGTATCCATGAAGAAGATGTTGTTGTCCTTGCGGTTCTTCCAGAGCTCCATGAACTCGTCGCCCGTGACGGGCTTAAAGCGCCCGGAGAGCACATTGTCGGCCACGTTGGCCACCGTGTTCACCGCGTCCATGGCCGCGGCGAAGGGCGGCGCGTAGGCGACCTCGAGGTTGGAGATGTCCTCGAGCACGGGCTTCGCGTACTGGAGCACGCCGGCCACGGCGTCGATGCGCGCCTTGAGCGCGTCGCCGTCCACGCAGGCGCCCTGCAGGCCGAGCACGCGGCGCGTGCCCTTCTCCACCACGATCTCGAGGCTCATCATCTTCTTTTCCGGATAGAAATGCGCCCGGTCCAGCTGCTCGATGGCCACGCCCACGGCGTCGAAGCCCGCGGCGCGCGCCTTGGCGGGCGTGAAGCCCGTGCCGCAGAAGGACATGCCAAAGAGCTTCACCGCCCAGGTGCCCACATAGCCCGGGAAGGTGGCGTCCACGCCGGCCAGGTTGGAGCCGATGACCCGGCCCTGGCGGTTGGCCTCGCTGCCCATGGGGATGTAGCCGGGCTTGCCGGTGATGATGTTGCGCACGGCCGCGCAGTCGCCGCCCGCATAGATGAGCGGGTCATTGGTGCGCAGATGGTCGTCAACGAGGATACCGCCGAAAGGCGCCACCTCGAGGCCCGCGGCCTTGGCGAGCTGGCCGTTGGGGATGAAGCCGGCCGCGAAGATGACGAGCTGCGCCGGGAGCTCGCGCTTGTCGGTGATGACCTTGGTGACGAGGCCGTTCTCGCCCTCGAGCCGCACGACCTTTTCGGAGGTGTAGACCGAGACCTTGTTGGCCTCGCACTCGTGCTGCGCCATGAGCGCCAGCGTATGCGAGAGCGCGCCGGGGAGGATCTGGTCCATCATCTCGACCACGCTCACCTTGACGCCCCACATGTCGGCCAGCGCCACGGCGGCCTCAAGGCCGATGAAGCCGCCGCCCACGATGACGGCCTCATTGACCTTGCGTGCCTCGCAGGCCTCGCGGATGGTGCGGGCGGCCTCGAGGCGGGTCAGCGAGAGCACGTGGCCGAGCTTGGCGCCCTCTACATCGGGCATGCGCGGGGTGGCGCCGGTGGCGAGCACCAGCTTGTCATAGGGGAGCACGTCTTCCCGGCCCTCGTCCAGCTTCTGCACGAGCACGGTCTTGAGCTTGCGGTCGATGGAGACGGCGCGCGTGCGCGTGAGCACATTGACGCCCTTGAGCGCGCGGAAAAATTCCGGGTCGCGCACCACGCCGGCATTGGTGGCGCGCAGCTCGTCCAGGTTCTGCACCTCGGCGGACACATAGTAGGGGATGCCGCAGCCGCCGTAGGAGATGAAGGTATTTTCGTCCACAAGGGTCACTTCGGCATCCGGCGCAAGGCGCTTGCAGCGGGCGGCCGCCTTGGGGCCGAGCGCAACACCGCCGATGATCAGGATCTTTTCCGCCATTGAGTCCTCCCTTGGCTTGGATTTTTATGGAAAGCGGGTCGCCCCTGGGGGGGCGCGGCCCGCAATTCACGCATTGCGGTCAGTTTGCGGGATTCCCCTGGGCTTCCCGGCTTTCCGCAAGGGCTTCCGTAAAAAGCTCGCGCCGGGCAGCCAGCTTGTCGCGCGCGTCCGTGATCTTTTCGGCGCGCTCGCGCTCCCGCGCCACCACTTCCGCGGGGGCGCGGCTCACAAAGCTCTCGTTGCGCAGCTTGCGGTTCACGTCCACCATGTCCTTTTCCAGCTTGGCGAGCTCCTTATCGAGGCGGGCCAGCTCGTCAGCGAGATCCACGGCGCCGGCCAGCGGCACGATGACCTGGCAGCCCCCGGCCACGGCCGAGGCCGCCGCCTTGGGCGCGGGCATGTCAGCGTCGATGACAAGCTCCTCAAGGCGCGCCAAGGTCTCGATGCAGACGCGGTTTTGCTCAAGAATGCGGGCCTGCGCCTCGTCCGCCGGGTGCAGCAGGAGCCGCACCTTGCGCGTGGGGCTGATGCCGAGCTCGGCCTTGATGGTGCGCACGGCCACGATGACGCCCTGCACGAATTCCATGGCCCGCGCCTCGTCCGGGCGCACGCAGCCGGGCCGCGCCGGCGGGTAGGGCTCAAGCGCGATGTCCGTGGAAGCCTCGCCCGCGGGCACGGGGAGCGCCTGCCAGATCTCGGCTGTCACAAAGGGCATGATGGGGTGAAGCAGCAGTAAAATCTCACGCAGGGTCAGCCAGAGCACATATTGCGCCCGGGCGCGCACCGCCGGATCCTCCGAGGCCATGTCCGGCTTGGAAAGCTCCAGATACCAGTCGCAAAACTCGTTCCAGAGGAACTTGTAACCGCATTGCGCGGCGTCGTTGAAGCGGTAGTCCTCCAGCGCCTGGTCCATGTCCAGCTTCACGGCCTCGAGGCGGTCCAGTATCCACGCCTCGTGCAGGCTCACCGGCCCGGAAAGGTCCACGGGCGCGGGGGCCGTCTCCGGCAGGTTCATGAGCACGAAGCGCGCCGCGTTCCAGAGCTTGTTGACGAAGTGGCGGTAGCCCTCGATGCGCTCCTCCGAGAGGCGGATGTCGCGCCCCATGGCCGCGAAGGCCGTGAGCGTGAAGCGCAATGCGTCGCAGCCGTATTTCTCGATCATGGCCAGCGGGTCGATGCCGTTGCCCTTGGACTTGGACATCTTCTGGCCCTGCGCGTCGCGCACGAGCGCATGGAGGTAGATGTCGCGGAAGGGCGGCTCGCCGAGGAAGTGCTGGCCCATCATCATCATTCGGGCCACCCAGAAGAAGAGTATGTCAAAGCCGGTCACGAGCACGCTCGTGGGATACCAGCGCTTGAGTTCGGGCGTCATTTCCGGCCAGCCCAGGGTGGAGAAGGGCCAGAGCGCCGACGAGAACCAGGTGTCGAGCACGTCCTCGTCCTGCACGAGGTCTGTACTTCCGCAGCGCGGGCAGGTCTCGGGCGCGGTCTCGGCCACGATGAGTTCGCCGCACTGCTGGCAGGTCCAGGCCGGGATGCGGTGGCCCCACCAGATCTGGCGGCTGATGCACCAGTCGCGGATGGTGTCCAGCCAGTGATAATAGGTCTTGAGCCAAGTCTCGGGGAAAAGGCGCGTGAGCTCGGGCACGGCGGCGCGCGCGGCCGGCGCCATCCTGGTGGTGGCCACGAACCACTGCCGCGACACATGCGGCTCGACAACGGTGTGGCAGCGGTAGCAGCGGCCCACGGCGTGGTTCAGCTCCTCCTCGCCGCGGGCGAGGCCGGCTTCCGCAATGTCCTCCACAATGCGCTTGCGGGCCTCCTCCTTGGTCAGGCCCGCATAGGGGCCGGACTCGGGCTTCATGCGGCCGTCCTCATCGATGACCTGGAGAAATTCCAGCCCGTGGCGCTGGCCGAGCAGCCAGTCGTTGTGGTCGTGCGAGGGCGTCACCTTGAGCGCGCCCGTGCCGAACTCGCGGTCCACATAGCTGTCCGCAATGATCGGTATTTCGCGGCCGAGCACGGGGACGACCACGCGCCGACCCACAAGGCCGGCATAGCGTTCGTCCTCGGGATGCACGCAGACGGCCGTGTCGCCCGGGATGGTCTCGGGCCTGGTGGTGGCGATGACGATCTCGCCGTCGCCGTCGGCGAGCTTGTAGGCCACCTTCCAGAGGCGGCCGGGCTGTTCCTCGTGCTCCACCTCGTCGTCGGCGAGCGCGGTGTGGCAGCGCGAGCACCAGTTGATGATATAGTCGCCACGGTAGATGAGGCCTTCGTTATAGAGCTGCACGAAGACCTTGCGCACGGCCGCGGAAAGGCCGTCATCGAGCGTGAAGCGCAGGCGCGACCAGTCCACCGAGCAGCCCAGCGCCGCGATCTGCCCGAGGATGCGGTGGCCGTAGTCGGCGCGCCACTGCCAGACGCGCTCCACGAAGGCCTCGCGGCCGAGGTCCTTGCGGCTCTTGCCCTCCTTGGCGAGCGCGCGCTCCACCACGTTCTGCGTGGAGATGCCCGCATGGTCCGTGCCCGGTATCCAGAGCACGTTCTTGCCCTTCTGGCGGGCGTGGCGGCAGAGCACGTCGATGAGCGTGAGGTTGAGGGCGTGGCCGATGTGCAGGGCGCCGGTCACGTTGGGCGGGGGGATGACGATGGAATACGGCTCGCCCGGGGCGTCCGGGCTCGGGGTGAATGTCCCGCATTTTTCCCAGTGGTCGCGCCACCGGCGTTCCACGTCCTGAGGCTCATAGCCCTTGGGGAGCGTCTCCGCCATCTTGCATTCTCCGTGAAAAGGCGGCAATAGTGCGCCATGCAGCGCGAGAGCAGCGTCCACATCCTGTGGGATGCCTCCCACATCTGGGGCCTCATGGCCTGGCGCGCCCTGCGCGCCCTGGGCGTGCCCTCGCGGCTGGTCAAGGCTAAAGAAATAGCCGAAGGCGCGCTTTCTGGCAAGCCGGGGAGCGGCCCCCGCGCGCGCCTCCTGCTGGTGCCCGGGGGGAGCGCCGGGCGCAAGTCACGGCTGCTCGGGAGCGCCGGCCGCGAGGCCGTGCGCGACTTCGTGCGCAAGGGCGGCGCCTATCTCGGCTTTTGCTGCGGCGCCGGCCTCGCCCTGAGCCCCGCAGAGGTGACGCTGCAGGCAGGTGGGCGCCCCGAGGAAGCCCCCCTCGGCCTGTGCCCGTGGACACGTGCGCCCTATGTGCAGCGCTTCCAGCACCTCATCTCCGGCCATTTGCTCGCCAGAACGGACGAGGCGGAGGCAGCCACCGGCGCAGCCGGGAGGGCGCCGGGGCTCGTCTCCCTGCCGGTGTGGTGGCCCGGCCGCTTCGCGCCGGAAAGCGGCGCACCCGACGTGACCGTGCTCGCCACCAGTGTCGGCCCGGACGCCGACCTCTGGCTGGCCGACCTGCCCCTTGCCGGCATATCCCCCCGGGTGCTGGAGACCTGGCGCAACTGCTACGGCGTGGACCTCTCGCCGGACTTTCTCGCCGGCCAGCCCCTTGCCGTGTGCGGCAGCTTCGGGGCGGGCCGCTACCTGCTCAGTTATTCGCATCTCGAGACGCCGGAAAGCCCGGCGGCCAATGCGTGGCTCGCCCGCATCCTCCGCGGCTTCGGCATTGCGGTTGCGGGCGCACGGCCCGTGCCCACGTGGGAGCTTGACAGCGAAACTCCGTTCCCTCCGGCCCGCAAGGACGGCCCGGCGGCATCGGCACGCCGTGCCTGCGCCCGCATCCGGGCCCTGCTCGAACTCGGTGTCACGCAGCGCCTCTTTTTCCGGCGCACTTCATGGCTTTGGGGCTGGCGCGCCGGCCTCCCGGGCATGGCCTGCAACAACCTCATGGCGGCCTTTGCGGAGCTTGCGGAAGTGGCGGAAGCCACTGCGGTAGACCCCAGGCGCGACCCCGCCCGGGCTGCGTTGGATGGCCTCTGGGCGCGCCTTGGACCGCGCTTCGACAGGCTGCTCGACCTCTTCGCGGACGGCGCCGAGTCGTGGTTCATGGCGAGCCGCCGTTCCGACCTGCGCTCCCCCACCCGGCCCCATGCCGTGGATGCCCGCGGCCTCCCGCCCCCGCGCGCGGCGCTGTTCGGCCCCCCCATGCGCGGCGG
>CAMWVJ010000016.1 GCA_947177645.1 uncultured Desulfovibrio sp. | reverse complement strand
CGGCCGCGTGCTCTACGAGATCAAGGGCGTGAGCCTTGACCTCGCCCGCGAGGCCCTCACCCGCGCCGCGCACAAGCTGCCCATCAAGACCATCATTGTGGTAAGGGAGGGCATGTAATGGCTGCCAAGAAGAAAGGCGACAAGGAAGTCCGCGACGTGGCCGCCCTGCGCGCCATGGACGTTGCCGAACTGCGCGAGAAGCTGGCCGACGAGCGCGAGGAGCTCATGCGCACGCGCTTCCGCCATGCCGCCGCGGCCCTTGAAAAGACCTCCGAGCTCAAGGCCCGCCGCCGTCAGGTGGCGCGCATCGCCACCATCTTGAACGAAAAGGAACAGAGGGCCTGAACATGGAAGCTCTGGAACACCGCAAGGGCAGGACCATGACCGGCATCGTGGTGAGCGACAAGAACGACAAGACCATCGTCGTGCGCGTCGAGACCCTGGTGAAGCATCCCCTGCTCAAGAAGTATGTGCGCCGCCGCAAGAAGTTCACGGCGCATGACCCCATGAACGAATGCGGCGTGGGCGACAAGGTGCGGATCGTCGAGTATCGGCCCATGTCGCGCAACAAGCGCTGGCATCTCGTCAACATCCTCGAAAAAGCCGTGTAGGACAACGCCATGATCCAGGTAGAATCCACGCTCCAGGTCGCCGACAATTCGGGCGCCAAGAAGGTCGCCTGCATCAAGGTGCTGGGCGGTTCGCACCGCCGTTACGCCTCGGTGGGCGACATCATCATGGTCTCCGTCAAGGAGGCCATGCCCCACAGCAAGGTGAAGAAGGGCGACGTGATGAAGGCGGTCATCGTGCGCACGGCCAAGGAAGTGCGCCGCATGGATGGCAGCTACATCAAGTTCGACGGCAATGCCGCCGTTTTGCTCTCCAACCAGGGCGAGCCCGTGGGCACGCGCATTTTCGGCCCCGTGGCCCGCGAGCTGCGCGCCCAGAATTTCATGAAGATCATTTCCCTTGCGCCGGAAGTGCTCTAGGAGACCGCCATGAATATGTTTCGCATCCGCAAGGGCGACAATGTGATGGTGATCACCGGCAAGGACGCCGACAAGGACGTGCCGCGCAAGGTGCTCAAGATTTTGCGCAAGCATGGCAAGGTCCTTGTGGAAAAGGTGAACCTTGTCAAGCGGCACATGCGCGCCAACCCCTATGCCCAGCAGCCCGGCGGCATCGTGGAAAAGGAAATGCCCATCGCCATCTCCAATGTCATGGTGGTGTGCCCGGCCTGCCACAAGCCCACCCGCATCGGCTACCGCCGCATCATGGTGGACGGCAAGGAAAAGAAAGTGCGCTTCTGCAAGAAGTGCAACGAAGTCATGGAATAAGGTGAAACGATGACACGCCTTGAAAAGATATATCAGGAGAAGGTGGTCCCGGAGCTGCAAAAGGAGTTCAATTACACCTCCCCCATGCAGCTTCCCGGGATCGAGAAGATCTCCCTGAACATCGGCCTTGGCGCCGCCACGCAGAACAACAAGCTCATGGAGGAGGCCGTCAACGAGCTCTCCGCCATCGCGGGCCAGAAGGCCGTGATCACGCGCGCCAAGAAGTCCATCGCCGCCTTCAAGCTCCGCGAGGGCATGCCCATCGGCGCCCGCGTCACCCTGCGCAAGGACCGCATGTGGGACTTCCTCGACAAGCTCATGAACTTTGCCCTGCCCCGGGTGCGCGACTTCCGCGGCATCCCCGACCGCGGCTTTGACGGGCGCGGCAACTTCACGCTCGGCGTGAAAGAGCACACCATCTTCCCCGAGCTCGAGATCGACCGCGTGGAAAACCCCAAGGGCATGAACATCACCATCGTCACCTCGGCCAACACCGACAAGGAGGGCAAGTTCCTCCTCGACAAACTTGGCATGCCCTTCCGCAAATAGGAGAACGCCATGTCCCGTACTTCGCTGGAAGTGAAGGCCCGGCGCAAGCCCAAGTTCAGCGCCCGCGCCTATAACCGCTGCCCGCTCTGCGGCCGCCCGCGCGCCTTCATGCGCCCGTTCGGCGTCTGCCGCATCTGCTTCCGCAACCTGGCCCTCAAGGGCGAACTCCCCGGGGTGCGCAAGTCCAGCTGGTAAGCCGGCGGACGAGCCTTTCCGGGCGGGAGCTTTCGCGTTTCGCCCCGCGGGAAGTGGCGGCATGGGGCCGCAAACCCCGCGGACACAACCTCAGGAGCTTTCGATGCTGACAGATCCCATTGCGGATATGCTGACGCGCATCCGCAACGCACATTTGGCCCTGCACAAGGAAGTGAATGTGCCGCGCTCGAAGATGAAGGAGGCCCTCGCCGCCATCCTCAAGCAGGAAGGTTACGTCGAAGATGTGGCCGTGGACGGCGACGTCATCACCATTACCCTCAAGTACCAGAAGGGGCGCCCCGTCATCACGGGCCTGAAGCGCGTGAGCACGCCCGGCCGGCGTGTCTATGTGAACTCGCGCCAGATTCCCAGGGTGCAGAACGGCCTCGGCATTTGCATTCTCTCCACGTCCAGCGGTGTCATGGACGGCGCTACCGCCCAGGAAAAGAAGGTGGGCGGCGAACTTCTGTGCGAAATCTGGTAGGCGGTGTCATATGTCTCGCATAGGCAAATTGCCCGTTCCCGTCCCGGCCGGCGTTGAGGTCAAGATCGGGACGGATGTTGTGGAAGTGAAGGGGCCCAAGGGCACGCTCTCGACGCCCGTCTCCCCGCTGCTCAACTATGAGCTCGCCGACGGCCACGTTACCCTGACGCGCCGCGAAGAAACGCGCGAGAGCCGCGCCCAGCACGGCCTCCGCCGCACCCTGCTCGCCAACTGCATCGAGGGCGTGACCAAGGGCTTCTCCAAGGCGCTGGAGGTCATCGGCGTGGGCTACCGCGTTGCCGTCAAGGGCAATGTGGTGGAGCTTGCCGTGGGCTACTCGCATCCTGTCATCGTGGATCTCCCCGACGGCATCAAGGCCGCCGTCGAGGGGCAGGTGCTCACCCTCTCCGGGGTGGACAAGGAGCTTGTGGGCGAGACTGCCGCCCGCATCCGCCGCATCCGCAAGCCCGAACCCTACAAGGGCAAGGGCATCAAGTACGTGACCGAGACCATCCGCCGCAAGGTGGGCAAGTCCGGCGGCAAGAAGTAGGGGCACTCTATGAACGTAAGCAAGAACGAATCCCGGCAGCGCCGCAAGATCCGCATCCGCAAAAAGGTGCGCGGCACGGCGGAACGCCCCCGGCTTGTGGTCTTCCGGTCGAACATGCATATCTACGCCCAGATCGTGAACGACCTCGAAGGCGCGACCCTTGTCTCCGCTTCCACGCTCGCCCTCTCCAAGAGCGAGCCCGGCCTCCACTGCAATAAAGAGGGCGCCGAGCGCGTGGGCAAGGAGATCGCCCGCCTGGCCAAGGAAAAGAATATCAGCAAGGTGGTATTCGATCGCAACGGCTACATTTATCACGGCCGCATCAAGGCCGTGGCCGACGGCGCCCGCGAAGGCGGCCTGGAGTTCTGATATGCGTCAGGAAAACTCGAGCAACAGCGATACCCAGCAGAACGAGCTGGGCGAAATCGAAAAGATCGTCTCCCTCAACCGCGTGGCCAAGGTGGTCAAGGGCGGCCGGCGTTTCAGCTTCAGCGCCCTCGTGGTCGTGGGCGACGGCAAGGGCGGCGTGGGCTACGGCCTCGGCAAGGCCCAGGAAGTGCCCGAAGCCCTGCGCAAGGCCACGGAGCGCGCCCGCAAGAACCGCGTGCGCATCCCCCTTCTGGAAGGCACCTTGCCCTATGAGGTGCTGGGCCGCTTCGGCGCCGGGCGCGTCATGCTGAAGCCCGCAAGCGAGGGCACCGGCATCATCGCCGGCGGCGCCGTGCGCGCGGTCATGGAGGCCGTGGGCGTGCGCGACGTGCTCGCCAAGGCCATTGGCACCAACAATCCCCACAATGTGCTGCGCGCCACCATGCAGGGCCTCGAAGCCCTGCGCAGCGCCGCCGAGGTCTCCGACCTGCGCGGCATGAAGCTCGAAGCCCCGAGGAAGTGACCATGGCCGAAATCAAAGTCAAACTTGTGCGCTCGCGCATCGGCACCACGCCCCACCAGCGCAGGATGTTGGACGCCCTTGGCCTGAAGCGCATGCAGATGGTCAAGACGTTCAAGGACACCCCGGCCATCCGGGGCATCATCGCCAAGGTTCCGCATCTTGTGGCCGTCGTGGAATAGCGGTCGCGCGAGGAGAAGACTATGCAACTGCACGATCTCTATCCCTTTCCTGAAGAGCGCAAACAGCGCCGCAGGGTGGGCCGCGGCCAGGGTTCCGGCCTCGGCGGCACTTCCGGCCGCGGGCACAAGGGCCAGAACGCCCGCTCCGGCGGCGGCGTGCGCCCCGGTTTTGAAGGCGGCCAGATGCCGCTCCAGCGCCGGCTCCCCAAGCACGGCTTCAAGAACGCCCTGTTCAAGATCCGCTACGATGTGGTGAACCTGGACACGCTGGCCGAGGCCTTCCCGGGCATGACCGACATCACGCTGGAAGATATCTATGAGCGCAGGCTCGTCAAGGGCGGCTCGCTCGTCAAGGTGCTCTCCCGCGGCGACATCACCGCGCCCATGAACATCGAGGCCCACCGCTTCAGCCGCGCCGCCGTGGAGAAGATCCAGAAGGCCGGGGGCAAGGTGAACGAACTTCTCGTGGAAGTGCTCACCGAGGCCCCAGAAATGGCGGAAGACGTGGTGGAAGAAGTTACGGAAGAAGTTGAAGCGAAATAGCCAGGGTTTCGGGATCTGACGCGCAAGGCTGCGGCATCACGGCCCCCCGGGGCTGTGATGCGCTTGCGCGTCTTGTCCCGTCTGGCGCGGCGCAGCTTCGGGCGGCATTGGCGCCCGGGCTTTTGCTCACGGTAAGGAACATCCGCTCCACGCGCGCCCCTGCGGGGCAGCGCAAACGAGAACGAGTCTTGCATGGCAACGGGAACGGCAAATACGATGGCGGGCCAGCCGGCCCTGGCGAAACGCCTGGGCTGGACCTTCCTCATCCTGTGCTGCTACCGGATCGGCGTCCATGTGCCGATCCCCGGCGTGAACGCATCCGCCCTGGCCTCCTTCTTCGACAGCATGGCCGGCACGCTGTTCAGCCTTTTCGACATGTTCTCCGGCGGCGGCCTGTCCAACGTCTCCGTATTCGCGCTCGGCGTCATGCCGTACATCTCGGCGTCCATCATCATGCAGCTTTTGCAGGTGGTGAGCCCGGACATCAAGCGCATGGCCCGCGAGGAGGGCCAGGCCGGCCGGCGCAAGATAACGCAGTACACCCGTTACCTCACGGTGCTCATCACCCTGGTGCAGGGCCTGGGCATCGCCGTGGGCCTCGAGAACATGACGAGCCCGGCGGGCACCCCGGTGGTGCTCCATCCCGGCTGGGAATTCCGCATCGTCACCATGATCACCTTCACGGCGGGTTCGGTGCTCGTCATGTGGCTGGGCGAGCAGATCACCGAGCGCGGCATCGGCAACGGCATCTCGCTCATCATCTTCTGCGGCATCGTGGTCGGCATCCCGCGCGGCATCATCCAGTCCTTTGCGCTCATCGAGGCCGGCGACATGAGCATCTTCATGGCCATCGTCATCCTCGTGTTCATGGCCGCGGTCACGGTGTGCATCGTCTTTGTGGAGCGCGCGCAGCGGCGCATCCCCATCAGCTACGCCAAGCGACAGGTGGGCCGCAAGATGTTCGGCGGCCAGAGCTCGCACCTGCCGCTCAGGCTCAACACCGCCGGCGTCATCCCGCCCATCTTCGCCTCGTCGCTGTTGCTCTTCCCGGCGACGGTGGGCCAGTTCTCCGGCAATGAATATGTGCGCCGCGCGGCCGAGTTCTTCTCGCCCAACGGGCTCATGTACAATGTGCTCTATGTGGCCCTGATGTTCTTCTTCTGCTACTTCTACACGGCCATCATCTTCGACCCCAAGGAAATGGCCGAGAACCTGAAGAAGGCCGGCGGCTTCATCCCCGGCATCCGGCCCGGCGAAAAGACCGCGGAATATATCGACAACGTGCTCTCACGGCTCACGCTCTCGGGCGCGGTGTATATCTCGCTTGTCTGCCTCATGCCCATGCTGCTCATCCGCAACTTCAACGTGCCGTTCTATTTCGGCGGCACGAGCCTGCTCATCCTGGTGGGCGTCGCCATGGACTTCATGAACCAGGTGGAATCCCACATGATCTCCAGCCAGTACCAGGGCCTGATGCAAAAGGCCCGCAGGAGCGGCCGGGCCTAGGGCCGGTGTTTGGGCGATGAAAAAGTACCACGGCGCCTATATCAAGAACGACCGCGAGATCGCCTGCCTGCGCGAGGCCAACCGCATGGTGGCCAATGTCCTCGACGCGGTGGGCGACCTGGTGGCCCCGGGCGTGACCACGAAGCAGTTTGAGGAGCTCGCGCGCGACATGTGCGCGGATTACAAGGTCAAGCCCGCCTTCCTCGGCTATTGCGGCTATCCCTTCGCCACCTGCTGCTCCGTGAACGAGCAGGTGGTGCACGGCTTCCCCTCTGACCGGCCGCTTGAGGAGGGGGACATCGTGAGCGTGGACATGGGCGTGGTGTTTGAAGGCTTCGTGGGCGACGCGGCGCGCACCTACCCGGTGGGCCGGGTGAGCGACGAGGCCCGGCGCCTCATGCGCGTCACCGAGGAAAGCCTCTATGTGGGCATCGAGCAGGCGCGTCCGGGCAATGACGTGTACGCCATCGGCGCCGCCATCCAGAAGCATGTGGAGGCCGCCGGCCTCGGCGTGGTGCGCCGCTTCGTGGGCCACGGCGTGGGCGCCAGGATGCACGAGAAGCCCGAGGTGCCCAATTTCCGGCCGGCGAGCCCCGGGCTCACCCTGCACAGCGGCATGGTCATCGCCATCGAACCCATGGTGACGCTCGGCACGCACGAGGTGGACATCCTCGAGGACAAGTGGACGGCCGTCACCAAGGACGGCAAATGGGCCGCGCATTTCGAGCACAGCGTCGCCATCACGCCCGACGGCCCGAAGATTCTGAGCATTTCCGACAGGGGGCTCAACCGGCACACCATTGCCGCTTGACAAGTTGGCACAACACGGCTAAAGATTTCCGTTCTTGCCAGACGGAGCGGCGCGCGCCCAAGCGGCGTTGGCGCAGGCCCTGTTTTTCGGCGAAATCGGCATACGCCATGTGGAGTAGCGAGATGAAAGTCAGACCGTCCGTCAAGAAAATATGCCCCAAGTGCAAAGTCATCCGGCGCAAGGGAGTGCTTCGAGTCATCTGCGAAAACCCCCGGCACAAGCAGCGCCAGGGCTAGGGCAGGAGAACGATTGTGGCGAGAATAGCAGGTGTTGATTTGCCGCGCGGCAAAAGGGTGGACATTGCGCTTACCTACATCTACGGCATCGGCCGTACCACTGCCCTGAAGATCCTGGACACCACCGGGGTCAACTGGGAGCGCAATATTGACGATCTCTCCGCCGATGAGGTCAACGAGATCCGCAAGGAGCTCGAGCAGCACTACAAGGTGGAAGGCGACCTGCGCCGCGAGGTTTCGGGCAATATCAAGCGGCTTATGGACATCGGCTGCTATCGCGGCCTGCGGCACCGCCGCGGGCTCCCCGTCCACGGGCAGCGCACCCACACCAATGCGCGCACGCGCAAGGGGCCGCGCCGCGGCGCCGTGGGCAAGAAAAAGTAATCGGCTCCTCCATCCAGCCAACTTGAGGGACAGTCATGGCAAGACCCAAGAAAGCGGTCAAGAAAAAGGAAAGGAAGAACGTGCCTCTGGGCATCGCCCACATCCAGGCCTCGTTCAACAATACCATCATCACCTTCACGGACACGCGCGGCAACGCCATTTCCTGGGCGTCGGCCGGGCAGAGCGGCTTCAAGGGCTCGCGCAAGTCCACCCCCTTCGCCGCCCAGGTGGCCGCGGAAACCGCCGCCCGCAAAGCGCAGGAAAACGGCATGCGCACCGTGGGCGTCTATGTGAAGGGCCCTGGCTCCGGCCGTGAGGCCGCCATGCGGGCCATCGCCGCCGCCGGCTTCCGCGTCGCCTTCATCCGTGATGTCACGCCCATCCCGCACAACGGCTGCCGTCCGCCCAAGCGCCGGCGCGTGTAGTTTCGCGGAGCTTCACCGCGCCGAATCAACGAAGAGGAACTATCCATGGCCAAATATACGGAAGCCAAATGCCGTCTCTGCCGCCGCGAAGGCTGCAAGCTCTTCCTGAAGGGCGACCGCTGCTTCACCGACAAGTGCGCCTATGAGCGTCGCCCCTACGCCCCGGGCCAGCACGGCCGCGCGCGCAAGAAGGTCAGCGAATATGCCGTCCAGCTGCGCGAAAAGCAGAAGACGCGGCGCGCCTACGGCGTGCTGGAGCGCCAGTTCCGCGGCTATTTTGAAAAGGCCGAGATGCACCGCGGCGTCACCGGTACCAATTTGCTGGTCACGCTCGAGCGCCGGCTCGACAATGTGGTCTACCGGCTGGGCTTCGCGAGTTCCCGCGACCAGGCCCGGCAGATGGTGCGCCACGGGCTGTTCACGCTCAACGGCCGCAAGGTGAACATCCCCTCGCTGCAGGTGCGCGTGGGCGATGTCATCGAGGTGCCGGAAAAGAACCGCAAGATCCCCGCGCTGGCCGTCGCCCAGGAGGCCGTGGCGCGCCGCGGCTGCCCCGCCTGGCTCGAGGCGGACGGCGCGGCCTTCAAGGGGACGGTCAAGGCGCTCCCGCAGCGTGACGATATCCAGTTCCCCGTCAACGAGCAGCTCATCGTCGAACTTTATTCGAAATAAGCCGGGGGCCTCATGCTTATCAAACAGGGCGAACGCCTCATCAACGCCCGCAACTGGTCGGAGCTCGTCAAGCCCGAGCAGATCCTGCGCGATGAGGAAAACGCAAGCGGCACCTACGCCAAGTTCATTTGCGAACCGCTGGAACGCGGCTATGGCACCACCATCGGCAATGCCATGCGCCGCGTGCTCCTGTCGTCGCTTCAGGGCGCGGCCTTCGTGGCCGTGCGCATCAACGGGGTGCAGCACGAGTTCACCACCATCCACGGCGTTCTGGAAGATGTGACCGACGTGGTGCTCAACTTGAAGCAGGTGCGCCTGCGCATGGATACGGACGAGCCCCAGCGCCTCACCCTGCGCGCCGACAAGAAGGGCAATGTCACCGCGGCCATGATCCAGGCCAACCAGCATGTGGAAGTGCTGAATCCTGACCTGCACATCGCCACCCTCACCGAGGACATCCCGCTGGAAATGGAGCTCGAAGCCCGCATGGGCAAGGGCTATGTGCCCGCCGACATGCACGACGGCCTCGCCGAGGAGATCGGCCTCATCAAGCTGGACTCCAGCTTCTCGCCCGTGCGCAAGGTGGCCTACACGGTGGAGCAGGCGCGCGTCGGCCAGATGACCAACTACGACAAGCTCATCCTCGAGGTCTGGACGGACGGCTCGCTCACGCCCGAGGACGCCGTTGCCTACAGCGCCAAGATCATCAAGGTCCAGATCTCGGTCTTCATCAACTTTGACGAGCGCGTCTCGGGCGACATGCACCTCGGCGTGGGCGACAACAGCGAGCTCAACGAGCATCTTTTCAAGAGCATCGACGACCTTGAGCTCTCCGTGCGCGCCACCAACTGCCTGCGCAGCGCCAATATCGCCACCGTGGGCGAGCTCGTGCAGCGCTCCGAGAGCGAGATGCTCAAGACCAAGAACTTTGGCCGTAAATCCCTGGACGAGATCAAGAGCGTCCTTCTGGACATGGGGCTTGATTTCGGCATGAAGGTGGACGGCTTCGACAAGAAGTATCAGGAATGGAAAAGGAAGCAGCAAAATGAGGCATAGCAATTCCGGCAGAAAATTCTCGCGGACGCCCTCGCACCGCAAGGCCATGTTGCAGAATCTCGCCAAGGCGCTGCTCATTCATGGCAAGATCCGCACCACCGAGATGAAGGCCAAGGATCTGCGCCGCGTCGTGGAACCGCTCATCACCCTTGCCAAGCGCAATGACCTGCACGCGCGCCGTCTGGCCTACCGCGTGCTCAATGACCACGCCCTCGTCAAGCACCTGTTTGACGAGGTGGGTCCCATCTTCGCCGAGGTGCCCGGCGGCTATACGCGCGTGCTCAAGCTGGCCACGCGCCGCAAGGGCGACAATGCCCCCATGGCCATCATCGAGTTCTCGCGCACGGCGCCGGCCCCCGCGGAGGCCAAGCCCGCCGCGTAGCCAAGGGCCGCCCTGCGGGCTCATGCAACCGACACTTCCGGGGGCCGAACGGCCCCCTGAGTTTTTGTAGGTATCCATAAATTTTTACGACGGGCAGCGACCATTAGCGGGCGAGGCCGCCACCTCCATAG
>CAMWVJ010000015.1 GCA_947177645.1 uncultured Desulfovibrio sp. | reverse complement strand
CGGAAGGCCGGTCATGAAACCCGTGCCCGTGGCATAGCCGAGGGCCTTGAGCACGCGCAGGCAGGCGATGCGCTCGGCGAGCGTATGCCCGGGGTGGAGCCGCGCATAGAGGGCCGCGTCCGCGGTCTCGTGCTTGAGCAGGTAACGCGTGGCCCCGGCCTCGCGCCAGAGGGCGTAGTCGCGCTCCGGCCGCTCGCCCACACACAGGGCCACGGGCACGCGCAGGGCCTTCACTATTTCCCGCACCACCTCGGCGAGCCACGCGGCGTCCGCCGCGCCCTCGCCGGACTGGAGCACGATGCTGTCCGCCCCCAGGGCCACGGCGCGCGCGGCCGCGCCCAGCACCTCCGCCTGCGTGAGGGTATAACGCGCCAGCGCCCTGTTTTGCGCGCGCAGCCCGCAATAGCGGCAGTTGCGGGGGCAGACATTGGAAAACTCGATGAGCCCGCGCACATAGACGCGCGCCCCCTTGACGCGCAAGAGTTCCCGCTCGGCCGCAGCGCGCACGCTTTCGCCGTCGGGCATATTAAGAAGATGCAGGATGTCGGCCCGGTCCATGCCATTCGCTCCCTGGCCCGAAAGTGGCGCACTTTGCCGCGCCTGTCCAGCGGCCCCGCGCCTGATGCTTGACACATTTTGTAATTTCGTGCTACTAATTCCCCACCCGTTCACCACCATAACCCGGAGGCCCCATGCGCATCCCCCGTCTTGTTCCGGCCCTTGCTGCCCTTGTACTCCTCCTCGCCCACGCAGGACCGGCGCGGGCGCATTTCGGCATGATCATCCCCTCCGCGCCCACGGTGACGGAAAAAGCCGCCGCCGACCTCACGCTGGACATCGCCTTCGCCCACCCGCAGGAGCGCAAGGGCATGATCATGGAAAAGCCGCGCGCCTTCCAGGTCTTCCGCGACGGCAAGGCCGAAGACCTGATCGGCACGCTCAAGGAGGCGAACTTCCTCGACCACAAGGCCTGGCAGGCGCGCTACAGGGTGCAGCGCCCCGGCGTGTACCAGTTCGCCGTGGAGCCGGAACCCTATTTTGAGCCCGCGGAAAACTGCCTGATCATCCACTACGCCAAGACCGTGGTGGCCGCCTTCGGCGCGGAGGACGGCTGGGCCGAGCCGCTGGGCCTCAAGACCGAGATCGTGCCCCTGACGCGGCCCTTCGCCAACTATGCGGGCAATGTGTTCGCCGGCCGCGTTCTCCTCGACGGCAAGCCCGTCCCCGGCGCCGAAGTGGAGGTGGAATACTGGAACCGCGACGGCCGCCACGAGGCGCCCAACGAATATTATGTGACCCAGGTGGTGCGCGCGGACGAAAACGGCGTCTTCGTCTACGGCGTGCCCTGGGCCGGCTGGTGGGGCTTCGCGGCCCTCTCCGAGGGCGGCGAGCGCCCCGGCCCCGAGGGCAAGCCGGTCAATGTGGAACTGGGCGCGGTGCTCTGGGTGGACTTTGTGGCGCCCATCACGCACTAAAGACACAAATGCCGGGCGCTCCGCCTGCCCCTCGCGGGAGCGCCCGGAAACTGTCCCGGAGCAAGCATGCATATCGCAGAAGGCGTCCTTTCCCCCGCGGTGCTCGGCGCGGGCGCCGTGCTCGGCGCGGCGGGCGTGGCCTGGGGCCTGCGCCGCATGGACGCGGGTCGCATCATGGAGGTTGGCATCCTTTCCGCCGCCTTCTTCGTGGGCTCGCTCATCCATGTGCCCATCGGCGTCACCAGCGCCCACTTGCTGCTCACCGGGCTGCTCGGCGTGCTCATAGGCTGGGCGGCCTTCCCGGCCATCCTCGCCGCGCTCCTGCTCCAGGCGCTGCTCTTCCAGTACGGCGGCCTGACGACGCTCGGCGTCAACACCTTCACCATGGGAAGCTCCGCCGTGCTCGCCTGGTATGCGTGGCGGGGCATCCGGCGCCTCTGGCCCGGCCCGGCGGGCGAAAAGTTCGCGGCCTTCTGCGGCGGGGCGCTCGGGGTGGCCCTTTCCGCCCTCTTGACGGCGTGTGCCCTCGCCTTTACCAATGAGGGCTTCGCGACCGCCGCCAAGCTGCTCCTGCTGGCGCATTTGCCGGTCATGGCGGCCGAGGGCTTCATCACCATGATCACCGTGGGCTTCATCGCCCGCGTGCGGCCGGAAATGCTCGCCTCGTCAAAGCCCGCGAGCCGCCCCGGCGCCAGCTCCCCCAAGGAGGACTGACCCATGCCCCGCAGCCTTCCCTTTTTCTCGCGCCTCCTCCCCCTGGCGCTCCTCCTTGCCGCGCTGGCCCTGCCCGCCGACGCGCTGGCGCACCGCGTCAACATTTTCGCCTGGGTGGAAGGCGGGAACATCGTGGTGGAGTGCGGCTTCAACCGCGCCGCCCCCGTGCGCGGGGGCCTCATCACCGTGTACGACGCCGGGGACGGCAAGGAACTGCTCCAGGGGCGCACCAACGAACGGGGCGTCTTTGTGTTTGCCGTGCCCGAGGCCGTGCGGGTGGGGCATGGCCTGCGCATCGAGATCAATGCGGGCGAGGGCCATGTCAATGACTGGACCATGACCGCGGCAGAAATCAACGAGGCCCGCGACCTGGGCCACGGCTTTCTCCAGGCCGCGCCCGCCACGGCCGCCAAGGCGCCGGACACCGCCACGACTTCGGTAGTTCCGGCCCCGGTGGCCCCTGCCGGGCCTCCCCCGCTCACCGCCGCGGAAGTGCGGGCCATCGTGGGCGAATCCCTGAACGCGGGCCTTGCGCCCATCCGGCGCGAGCTCGCGGCCCTGTCCTCCCCCGGGCCCTCGGTGCGCGACATCGTGGGCGGCCTTGGCTGGATCATGGGCCTCATCGGCATCGCCTGCTGGTTCATGGCCCGGCGCAGGCAGCAGAAGCCCTAGGCCGTGGCAGCGCAGCTCCAAAGCATCGACCCCCGCGCCCGCCTCGCCACGGCTGCCCTGCTCTCCGTGTGCGTGGCCGTGGCGCAGACCCTCTCCGCCTGTCTCGCGGGCCTGGCGCTGGGCCTCGCCCTGCTCGCCGCCGCGCGGCCGGCCCTGCGGGAGCTCGGGCGCCGGGCGTGCGCCGTCAATATCTTCCTGCTCTTCCTCTGGTGCGTGACGCCCTGGACCACGCCGGGCAACGTCGTCTGGAGCCTCGGCCCGATCGCCGTGACCGGGGAGGGCCTGTGGCTCAGCCTGCTCGTGAGTCTCAAGGCCAATGCCATCTGCGCCATTTTCACCGCGCTGACCGCAGGCATGGACATCGCGACCCTGGGCCACGCCCTGCGCCGGCTCGGCTGCCCGCAGGGCCTGACGTGGCTCCTGCTCTTCATGGGGCGCTATATCCACGTCATCCACGACGAATGGCACGCGCTGATGACGGCCGCGCGCCTGCGCTGCTTTGTGCCCAAAAGCAACGCCCACACCTGGCGCACCCTCGCCACCCTCCTCGGCCTCTTGCTCGTGCGCAGCCATGACCGCGCCCGCCGCGTCCACGAGGCCATGCTGCTGCGCTGCTTCACGGGCAGCTTCCGCCCGCTGGACTCGTTCGTCTGGCGTGGCCGCGACACGGCCTTCTCCGCGGTGCTGCTCATTTGCGCCGCCTTCCTCATCTGGACGGAACTTTACGGAGGCCCCCATGCCTGACGCCGCGCCCCTGCTCGACATCCGCGGTCTCTCTTTCGCCTATGCCGGGGGCGGCGCGGCGCGCCCGGCGCTCCATGACGTGAGCCTCACGCTTAAGCCCGGGCAGCGCCTCGGCCTCTACGGCCCCAACGGCAGCGGCAAGACCACGCTTTTCCGCTGCATCACCGGGCTGGAGACGCCGCAAAAGGGCGAGATCTTCCTCCACGGCGCGCCCATGCGCACGGAAAAAGATTTTCGCGTCCTGCGCCGCGCCGTGGGCTATGTACTCCAGAACGCCGACGACCAGCTCTTCTTCCCCACGGTGCTGGAAGACGTGGCCTTCGGGCCGCTCAACCTGGGCCTGGCGCCCGGGGAAGCCCGCGCCCGCGCCGAAGAGACGCTGGCGAGCCTCGGCCTTGCGGACCACGCCGACCGCCTGGCGCACCGCCTTTCCGGCGGCGAGAAAACGCTGGTGGCGCTGGCCACCGTGCTCGCCATGCGGCCCGAGGCGCTGCTCCTCGACGAGCCCACCACCGGCCTCGACGCGGACGCGCGCGAGCGCATCATCGAAGTGCTCAACGGCCTCACGACCGCGCGCATCGTCATCTCGCACGACTGGGATTTTCTCGAGCGCGTGGCCGGCGAGATCTGGGGCATGGACAAGGGCCGTTTGCAAACCGGCGTGCCGCTCGAGGCCCACACCCACCGCCACGCCCATCCGCTCGGCGCGGTGCCCCACGCCCACGGCGCTTAGGCATCCTGAAAGCCGCGCCCCTGGCGCCCACCCTTGACGCGGGCCTTGCCTTTAGCCACTATGGCGGCATGTCCGAGCTCGAAACGGCTGCGGAACCCGGCCCGGCGGACGGCTCGCCCTTTCCCCCGGTAGGCCGGGCGGAAAGCGGCCAGAAACTCCTCCAATTTCTCCAGCGCCGGCTCAACCTGCCCCCGGCCCTGCTCCACCGCTGGATACGCACCGGCCAGATCCGCCTCAACGGGCGCCGGGCCAAGCCCTTCGCGCGCGTGAACGAGGGCGACCTCGTGCGGCTGCCGCCCTTTGCCGGCGCCCTTGCCGCCCAGGCCGGAGCGCCCCTCACGGACGGCCGCGCCGCCGAGCCTCCGCAGGCAGCGCCGGCCGATGCGCTCCTCCTGCCGCCGCTCGTCGGCACTTTCGGCGACATCTGGGCCTTCCACAAGCCCGCGGGCCTTCCCACTCATCCCGGCACCGGCCATGAGGACAGCCTTGCCACCCGGCTCGCCGCGCATGCGCCGGGCGCGGCTTTTCCGCCGACACCCGCGCACCGGCTGGACAAGGACACCTCGGGCATCCTCCTCGTGGCGGCCACGCACGAGGCCCTGCGCGACCTCCAGCAGGCCTTCCGCGAGCGGCGCATAGTCAAGGAATATGTGGCCTGGGTCGCCGGGAAGTGGCCTGACCCCGGGCCGCGCCTGTTGCGCGCCCATGTGCATAAGGAAGGCGCGCCCGGAGCCGAGCGCATGCGCATCTGCGAGCCGGGCTGCAATCCCCCGGACGCCCGCGAAGCGCTCTGCGTGGTGCGGCCGCTCGCTACCGGGGAGGCGGCAAGCCTGCTCCAGATCCGTCTTATCACCGGGCGTACCCACCAGATCCGCGTGCAATTGGCGGCGCTCGGCCATCCCGTCCTCGGGGACGGCAAGTACGGTCGTGGCTGGCGCGATGGCTGCCCGGCCATGTGCCTGCACGCGTTGCGCGTCGTCCTGCCCGACGGGCGCGCCCTCGAGTGCCTGCCCGACTGGGCGCCCCCCTACGCCCTGGACGCACTCCCGGAACCCATGCCCATGGAGGCCGTGGAAGCGGCCCCCCACCATATTTTTCCCATCCCCGCCGCCGGGGGCGCACCCGGCGTGCCGCACTGAAACCGGCGCATCCTGCGCCGCATGCCAGAGGCTCACCGTGCCAGACGCTCCCGCTGAAAAACTCCCCGTGGTCGTGCTTCTCGGGCGCCCCAATGTGGGCAAGTCCACCCTGTTCAACCGGCTCATCAGGAGCAACCGCGCCATCACCCACGACATGCCTGGCGTCACGCGCGACCGCATGGAGGGCGTCGTGCGCCGCAAGGGCCAGCCCGCCTTCGCCGTCATCGACACGGGCGGCATCACCCTCGACGCCCATGCCGGCGTGGCCGAGGGCCCGGAGGGCATCCGCGGCTTCGAGGCCCATATCCTCGCCCAGGCCGACGCCGCCCTCGCCACCGCCGCGGCCGTGGCCCTGGTGGTGGACGGCCGCGCCGGCCTCTTGCCTCTGGACGAGCACCTGGCCGCCCATGTGCGCCGCAAGGGCCTGCCCACGCTCTGCGTGGTCAACAAGGTGGACGGCGCGGAGCACGAGGACGAGCAAGTGGCGGAATTCCACGCCCTGGGCTTCCCGCTGCTGGCCGTCTCCGCCGAGCACGGCCACCATATGCCGGCGCTCGCCGAAGACCTCGCCGCGCTCGTCTCGCGCGAGGGGGCGGAGCTCGCCGCGCCGCCCGAGGCCCCGGCCCTGCGCCTTGCCATGCTCGGGCGGCCCAACGCGGGCAAGTCCTCGCTGGTCAACGCCCTCGCCGGCGAGGAGCGGATGATCGTCTCGGACGTGGCCGGCACCACGCGCGACAGCGTGGATGTGCGCTTCACCCGGGGCGGCCGCGACTATGTGTTCGTGGATACGGCCGGCGTGCGCCGGCGCACGCGCATTGAGGACAGCGTGGAGAAGTATTCCGTGAACGCGGCCATCAAGTCCACCACCAAGGCCGACGTGACCGTGCTCGTGCTCGACGTGGCCGAGGGCGTGAGCCAGCAGGACAAGCGGCTCATCGACATGCTGGACACGCGGCGCATCCCCTTCCTCATCTGCCTCAACAAGTGCGACCTCGTGCCGCGCGGACAGCTGGACGCCGCCAAGAAGCGCGTGGACGAGATCCTGGCCTTCTGCCGCTATGTGCCTGTCCTGCCCGTTTCCGCGCACACCGGCAAGGGCCTTGACGCCATCCTGCCCATGGCGGAGGAGATCAAGCGGGAGTGCGGCGTGCGCGTGCCCACGGGCCAGCTCAACCGCGCCATGGAGGCGGCGCTCACGCGGCACCAGCCGCCGGTGGTGCGTCGCTCGCGGGCCAAGTTCTTCTATATGACCCAGGCCGAGTCCGAGCCGCCCACCTTTGTCTTTTTCGTCAATGACGCCGACCGCGTGCCAGAGAGCTATGTGCGCTATCTGGAGCGCACCCTGCGCGAGATGTTCGGCATCAGGCACGCGCCCATGCGTATCCATCTGCGCTCGAGCCACAAGAAAAAGGGGGAATAGCGCCGCGAAAAGGCGCGCCGGCGGCCGGCCAGCGGATTGACAGGCTTGCCGCAATAGGGCACAACATGACACTTCCCCACGCGAGACCTGTGCGCGCTTTTCAGCCGGGGCCGTCTTCTGCTGGCAGCCCCGTGGCTTGCGCCCGCGCCCCGCGTTTGTGCAGCCCCGGATCATCAGTTTTTAAGGAGACCCGCTCATGAAAAAAGGCTTGGCTCTTTTCGCAATGGCCTGCATGCTCGGTTTTGGCGCGTCCGCCGGCGCGGCCGACAGCATCAAGATCGGCGTCCAGGGCGCCCATTCCGGCGACCTCGCCTCCTATGGCGTGCCCAGCCTGAACGCCGTCAAGCTCGTGACCGAGCAGGCCAACGCCAAGGGCGGCGTGCTCGGCAAGCAGGTGGAGATCGTCGCCCAGGACGACCAGTGCAAGCCCGAAATGGCCACCAGCGCCGCCACCAAGCTCATTTCCGACCAGGTGGGCGTGGTCGTGGGCCCCATCTGCTCCGGCCCCACCACGGCCTCGCTGCCGCTCTTCCAGGAGGCGGGCCTCATCGCCGTTTCGCCCACGGCCACCACGCCGGGCCTCACCGAGACCGGCAAGAACCCGCTCTTCTTCCGCACCGTGGCCAATGACAACGCCCAGGCCAAGCTCACGAGCGACTTCATGCTCAACAAGCTGAAGGTGAAGAAGATCGCCTACTTGCATGACAATGGCGACTACGGCAAGGGCTTTGCGGACAATAACCGCGCCCTCATGGAAAAGGGCGGCGCCGAGACCGTGCTCTTCGAGGCCGTGACGCCGGACGCCGTGGACTTTTCCGCCGTGGTGCGCAAGCTGCGCCGCGCCAAGCCCGACATCGTGGTCTTCGGCGGCTACCAGCCCGTGGCCTCCAAGCTCGTGCAGCAGATGCGCCGCGACCGCCTCGACACGCCCTTCATCGGCCCGGACGGCGTGAAGGACGAGACCTTCCTCAAGATGACCGGCAAGGACAGTGAGGGCGTCTACGCCTCCTATCCCAAGGACACGAGCTCCCTTGCGGAATACAAGCACGCCCGCGACGCGCATGTGAAGGCCTACGGCAGCGAGCCCGGCTTCGGCTACTACAACGCCTATGCCGCCACCCAGTGCCTGCTCGACGCCATCGAAAAGACCGGCGGCACGGACACGGCCAAGCTCAAGGAAGCCCTGCGCACCAACGCCGTGGACACGCCGCTCGGCAAGATCCGCTTCAATGACAAGGGCGACGCCGCGGGCATGGCGCTTTCCATCTATCAGGTGAAGGACGGCAAGTTCGTGGAGCTGGACCACAGCGTGGTCCTCGAATAACAGGAAATACCGGGAACAGGCGGGGCGGCTCCCGTGGGGACGCCCCGCACCCGGACCGCGCCGGGCGCGCCCGGCGGCTCTTGCGCGCCCGTCCTTCCGGGAAGGCAACACGCACACGCAGATGGCCATCCAGTTCTTCATCGAGCTCTTCTTCGGCGGCCTCACCCGGGGCAGCATCTACGCGCTCATCGCGCTCGGGTACACGCTCGTCTACGGCATCATCGAGCTCATCAACTTCGCCCACGGCGAGATCTACATGCTCGGCGCCTTCACGGCCCTGCTCGTGGCCGGGGCGCTCGGCGTCTACGGCTTCCCGGCCGGGGGCATCCTTGTGGTGGCGGCGCTCGTGGCCGTCATCTGGTGCGCGGCCTACGGCTTCACGCTGGAAAAGGTGGCCTACAAGCCCCTGCGCGGCGCGCCGCGCCTTTCGCCGCTCATTTCGGCCATCGGCATGTCCATCTTCTTGCAGAACTATGTGCTGCTCGCGCAGACCTCGGATTTCGTGCCCTTTCCGCGCCTGTTGCCGGAAATGGAATTCCTCGAGTACATCGACTATGTGATGGGCCCGAGCGACTTCCTCATCCTGCTCGTGAGCACGCTCGCCATGGTGGCGCTCTCGCTCTTCATCCGCTTCACGCGCATGGGCAAGGCCATGCGGGCCACGGCGCAAAACCGCAAGATGGCGCTTTTGCTCGGCATCAACGCGGACTGGATCATCTCGCTCACCTTCATCATCGGCTCGGCGCTGGCCGCGCTCGGCGGCGTGCTCATCGCCTCGCACATGGGCCAGGTGAACTTCGGCATCGGCTTCATCGCGGGCCTGAAGGCCTTTACCGCGGCCGTGCTCGGCGGCATCGGCTCCATCCCCGGAGCCATGGTGGGCGGCCTCGTGCTCGGCCTCGCCGAGAGCTTCACCACCGGCTATTTCTCCGGCAATTATGAGGATATTCTGGCTTTCGCCATCCTCATCCTCATCCTCATCTTCCGCCCGGACGGCATCCTGGGCAAAGCCAAGGTGCAGAAGGTCTAGCCATGCACAAGCTCGGCAAAGCCCTCATCACCGCCGTGTGGTTCATGGTCCTGACCCTCCCGGTCATGGGCATCCGCCTGAACCTGCTGGAAAATTCCGTCCAGTGGCGCTTTGACCGCATCCTCGCCCTGGGCGTGGCCATCTTCTTCCTCTCTCTGCTCTGGAACTGGTGTTTCGCGCGCAAGGCGCGAGGCCTGCCGCTCGTGGCCGTGCCGCCGGCGCTGGCGGCCTGCGTGGACGAGATCCGGGCGCAGCCCGTGCTTCGGCGCGGGGGCCTCGCGCTGCTCGTCCTGTGCCTGCTCGCCATGCCGCTGGTGGGCTCCTTTTACCAGACCAACATCATGATCTCGGCCATGCTCTACATCATGCTGGCGCTTGGCCTGAACATCGTGGTCGGGCTGGCGGGCCAGCTGGTGCTCGGCTATGTGGCCTTTTACGCCGTGGGCGCCTATGCCTACGGCCTGTTGAACCAGTTTTTCGGCTGGGGCTTCTGGACGTGCCTGCCCATCGGGGGCCTGCTCGCGGCGCTCTTCGGCCTGGGCCTGGGCTTCCCGGTGCTGCGCCTGCGCGGCGACTACCTCGCCATCGTCACCCTGGGTTTCGGCGAGATCGTGCGCCTCGGGATGCTCAACTGGACGAGCCTCACGGGCGGCCCGCGCGGCATCAGCGACATCCCGAGGCCCGGCTTCTTCGGCATGGAGATGGGGATCAACGAGTCCACCATCTACATTTATTATCTCGTGCTCGCCGCCGTGGCCATCACCGTGGCCGTCATCTCGCGCCTCAAGAACTCGCGCGTGGGCCTCGCGCTCCAGGCCTTGCGCGAGGACGAGATCGCCTGCGAGGCCATGGGCATCGACATCACGCGGGTTAAGCTCTCGGCCTTCGCGCTCGGCTCCTGCTGGGCCGGCTTCGCGGGCGTGATTTTCGCGGCCAAGACGACCTTCATCAATCCCTCGAGCTTCACCTTCATGGAGTCGGCCATGATCCTCTCCATGGTGGTGCTGGGCGGCATGGGTTCCATCTCGGGCGTGATCATCGCGGCCATCATCCTCATTCTCGCGCCCGAATATCTGCGCGCCTTTTCCGAAT
>CAMWVJ010000014.1 GCA_947177645.1 uncultured Desulfovibrio sp. | reverse complement strand
ATTACAACCAGCGTAAGCGTGTATTTGTGATTTTCCCACCAACTTTTCGGGTCGTCCAGAAACCTTTGGAGCCACTTGATACCTTTCTTGGCCAAACGTTCTATCCTCGGATTTTCAAAAAAACGTGTCACGGCCATAAAAAATCACTCCTTGGAATTTCAAGCGGTTATTATTTTGGCCAACCTGGTGATCTCAGCTCGGGACATTCCTCATTCGTGCTACGAGCGTCCAGACTATCGACTCATTCCGGGGTGTGTCCGTTCCTGCGCGCGCGTCCGGGTGCTCGGCCGTTCAAGACAGTTCTTCCCCGCTTCCAGGACAACGCGCTGGCCGCTTGCCAAGATAAAGACGGTATTGCCGGTCGCGCGGTCTATCGCACGACGCCGAACTCCCCACTTCGCGGCCATGTATGCCAAGGCCGTTTCGCGCGCCCCCTCGCTGAAAGTAATGCTCTTACCAGTATCGCTAATTTTGCCGCCATTGGTTAGCGTGTAGATGATGCTCCCGTGCTTGCTGATTTTTGCGGTGGCATCGCTGGATACAGTCTCCATCGTGGCCATGCTCAAGAGCTTGGTCTTGGTCTTTGAGGAGAGCTCCCGGCTTTCCAGGATAGCTCGCTTGCTTGATAGATAGACACTTTGTCTCCGGGCCTGCTCCTGTTGCTCCAGGGTAGTCTCCGGCGCTGTTTCTTCGTGCCGTGACCGCAACACGGCCAAGGCGGTTTCATCGCCTCCAGCGGCCTTGACTCGCAAAAATTCGAGCCATGAGGCGGACGTGCTCCCACGGGTTTTTGCCTCGTGGATCTCCTCGGCTTCATACTGCCTTGCCAGCTTTAGCATATTCGCCCTAGTCTTTCTGGCCATAGGCTTGCGGTTCAATTCTTCGCGCTTCTCGCGCCATTTTTTGCGGATGGCCGATAGCTCCTCCTTCTGGTTCTCGCTCAGAGTCTGGAACTCCTGCCAAAGCTGGTTGCGGTCGGGGGCTTTCTGGAGAGGCTTGGCTCCATAGCGCTTCTCGCTCTCAGGCAGCCTCCCGCTTGCGGCCATAAATGACCCGAAATGCTCTTCCAGCTTCTTAAGCGAAAGGTCACGATGAACCGCACTGGCTTTGGCGGTTTGACGCCCGTGCCTATCCTTGACCACGAGCCCCGCTCCGCGCGGCTGAATTGCAAGCCCCTGCCGGGCGAACAGGCTATGCACGTCCTCCCACGTCTGCGCGTTTTCGAGCGCGCCAAGCAACGCTGCACCCTGGTCACGCGCATAACTCTCAAAGGACTGCAAGCCGGTATGGGCCTCCACGCCCGCGGCCTTGTCGCTCAGGCTCCGGCCTGCGGCCTTGTTCCTGCCATTGTCAATGACCAGGCCGTATTCCTGCTCCAGTTCACGGCACAGTTTGTCGCGCTTGATGTAGTCCCGCCAAGGCTCAACGCGCGTGAGCCTTTCTGGGTGAATCAGGTTATATGCGACGTGCATGTGCATATTTTCGGTGTTGACGTGGACACCACAATGGCGCTGATGCTCGGCAAGCCCGAGGGCTTGTGCGAAACGCTCTTCAATAGCCTTGAGCTTTTCCGGCGTTAATACGGCAGCATCCTCTGGCCGGAAGCTGACGACCAGGTGATATGTTTTGACGCCCTGGCTTCGGGTATTAAGAGCCTGGGTATCGGCCACTTCCTGCACGGCAAGCTCGTAGTCGTCCCCGGCCCAGCAACCGGCGCACCAACTCACCAGGGATTTCTCGCCCTGGTGACTGGCGTCCGCAATGTAGCTGGCGAGACGCCCATAGTTGTCATCGCCCGCCTGGCATTGGATGCGCTTGCTTATCATAGGCTCCGTATCCTGGCTTTCAGAAGCGCTTGCGCCTGGTCGATATTATGGAGCAGCCCGTAAATCTGCTCCTTGTGCCCGGCTGCCAGCGTCTGCTTCAAGAGCCCGCCAAGCCGCCCCAGGTCGGCATTGACCTTCAAAAGCTCTCGCCGGGCTTGCTGATCTTCGCGGCTCTCGATACGTGCCCCCAGGCAGACGCGCCGGATGAACTCGGAGAGGGTGAGCCCGGCGCGCTCGCTTGACTCCACGATGGCAAGCAGCTCCTCCCGAGTGACATATGCCTTGACCTGTTCCGAGCGCTTGGGCTTTTTGGCGTTCATCTTCGTGCTTTCAGCGTTGAGCCGTAGGCGAATAAGCAAGCCACCCCCGGCGTTGAGGGGGCAGGACGTAAAGTAGCCACTTGAAAAGTGGTACTACTTTACCTGTCCTGCCTTCATTTTGATGTTACCATTTCGTACCTTTTTTATGCAATATTCCTGAATTTTCATGATTTGGATACATTTCGGGCACGATTCGGCCACGTTTTAGATATGGTTGGGATATATTTCAGTTACGTTTAGGGTAAGAAAAAGACACGATTCAGCTATCTGATTAAAATTAAGAAAAAAACCGGCACTTGGCCGGTTCTTCGCTTCCTCGCTCCAGAAGATGGCACGGGTCATGTCAAGTGATCCAAGGCATCGCGCTGGACGCTGGGCGAGAGCTTGGCATATCGCTGGGTCATGCTGATGGTCTTGTGCCCGGCGAGCTTTGCAATGGTATAGAGCGGAACACCCGCAATGGCTAACCAGGAACAGAAGGTGTGCCGGAAGGTGTGAAAAACGATTTTATGGATGGTATCCACGCCCGGTTCATTCAAGCCCGCGCTGTCAATGAACTTGGCAAACGCCAAGGAGGTTGCAGCCGCAGACAAGGGGCCTCCATCAGCACGGGCGAAAAGGAGGGCCGCCGGGTCTGGTGGAAGCATCTTCGCAAGTTCCGCTGTAAAATCCTTGGGTATGTATGCGGTTCTTTCCCCGGCTTTGCCGAACCGAACATGGATGGTGCCCTGCTCCAAGTTGATGTCACGGCCCCGAAGGTTGATGATTTCATTCAGCCGTAAGCCAGTATACAGCGCAATCCGGGAAATTCTATATAAGGAGCATGAAACGAACTGCAATCCGTCAAATATCTTGTCCGCTTCTTCGCGTGAAAGATAGCGCTCTCGCTTCTCAAAGGAATTCTTTACGGTCATGCCGGAAAGTGGATTCCGCCCTTCAAACATATTCCATTTCAATGCCTTGTTCACGATACGCTTAAAATTCGTGATGATTTGGGCAACTGATGCGGGTTTTAGGCCGTTTCCCTCTTTTCCGCCTGTGGTAAGAAGCTCCTGCTTGAATCCCTCAAGCTCAAGCTCGCTGATGGTAAGGATATATCTCTGGCCGAAGCGCGGACGAATATAACGCTCATACGTTTTTTCTGCGTGGTACTGATTTTTGAGGTTAGGGAGCCAATTCTGCTTAAAGGCGTCCCAGGCTTCATCAACCGTGATGCCCTTGGAGCGCTCGGGTTTCCTGGGCTTGAAAAGCTCGGGATGCCTGGTCTCCCGTATCCTGAGCCCCCGGAGTTTTATCGCGTCCTCAATCGTGTAGCCTTCCGATCTCCAGCCCACGCGCTCGTAAACTGTCTTGCCGCCTGGGCTCTTGAAGGTGATGTCATAACACTTGTCGAGCTTGCCGTCCGCGCACTTCCTCCGCTTGGCAAAGCGGTAATACACCCCTACATATGGTGTTTTAATTCGGATGGAGGGAGACGCCGGCTTGACCATTCGAGCTCCAAAAAAATATTTTTCTTGCTGACTCCTGGAGAGTCTGGTAAGCCTTGATTTACGCCAACTTGGAAAAGGAATTCAAGAAGTTTTCTAGGCTTTTCCGAATGGCAAAAAATAAATAGTGTTTTTCCAAGTGGTTATAACGCCCCTCGGTTTTGCTAGTTTCATTTTTTAGGATTCTTCCGGCACCAGCCCCCGTCTTCCGCTTCGCTCCAGACGGAAGGCGGAAGGCCCGTCAACCGTAGAACCAAACGTATGGACAAAAGGGCCGGGGTTAGCCCCCCGCGTACTTGCGGCGCAGCTCGTCCCCGGCTTTTGTCACGGCCTCGCGCATCTTCCGGCGGGCCAGCGCAAGGCGCTCGGCCAGGGCCACGTCCGTGAGTGCGAGGATCTGTGCGGCGAGCCACGCGGCGTTGCGCGCGCCGGCCTTGTCGAGGGCCACGGTCGCCACGGGAAAGCCCGGGGGCATCTGCACGGTGGAGAGCAGGGCGTCCATGCCGCCGAGCGAAGACCCGCTCACCGGGATGCCGATGACCGGCTTCAGGGTGCGCGCGGCCACGGCCCCGGCGAGATGCGCGGCCATGCCCGCCGCGCAGATGAAGACGGCCGCGCCGGCCGCTTCCTCACTGGCCACGATGGCCTCGGTGCGCTCGGGCGTGCGGTGCGCCGAGCTCACGGTGAGCACGAAGGGCACGCCGAGCTCGCGCAGCACGTCCGCGCAGGGCGCGATGGTGGACTCGTCCGACTGCGAGCCCATGAGGATGACCACATGCGCCATGGGCGCTCCCTCCCGTGTTTTCCGGCGTTTCAGTTCTTCGCGGCGAGGCGCCGGAGGCCCTTGGCGCCGATGTCGCGGCGGTAAAAACTCTGGGGCATGGAGATCTTCTCCAGCGCCGCATAAGCCTTGGCCTGCGCGTCGGCAAGGTCGTCGCCGAGCGCGGTCACGCAGAGCACCCGCCCCCCGGCTGAGACCGTCTTGCCGCCCTCCGTGCGCGTGCCGCTGTGGAAGACCTTGACCCCGGGCAACGCATCGGCCTCGGAAAGCCCTTCGATGCTCATGCCCTTGTCATAGCTCCCGGGATAGCCTTTGGCGACGAGCACCACGCCGAGCGCGGTCTTGTCGCTCCACGAATGGGCACCGGGGTCGAGCTTCCCCGCCACGCAGTCCAGCATGAGCGCAGCCAGGTCGCCCTCAAGGCGCATGAGCAGGGGCTGGCACTCCGGGTCGCCAAAGCGGACATTGTATTCCAGCACCTTGGGGCCGTCGGGGGTCATCATCAGGCCCGCGTAGAGCACGCCGCGGAAGGGATGCCCGCGCCGCGCGAGTTCGCGAAGCACCGGGCGCACGGCGATGTCGGCCAGCTCCTCCAGCTTCTCGTCCGGGAGCACCGGGGCGGGGCTGTAGGCGCCCATGCCGCCGGTATTGGGGCCTTCATCATTGTCCCACGCGGCCTTGTGGTCCTGCGCCGAGGGCAGCGGCACCGCGCGCTCGCCGTCGCAGAGGCAAAGCAGGGAGACCTCCTCGCCGTCCAGCCGCTCCTCGAGGAGGACGCGCGCGCCCGCGGCGCCGAAGGCCTTGTCCTTGAGCATGGAATCCACCGCCTCAAGGGCTTCTTCCATCGTGCGCGCCACCACCACGCCCTTGCCCGCGGCGAGGCCGTCGGCCTTGATGACCGGCGGCTTCCTGCTCTTGCGGATATGCCCGCGCGCGGCTTCGGCGTCGGTGAACACCGCGCAGGCCGCCGTGGGCACGCCGGCCGCGGCCATGACCTCCTTGGCGAAGCTCTTGCTGCCTTCCATCTGCGCGCAATAGGCGTCCGGCCCGAAGCAGGGGATGCCGGCCTCCGTGAGCTTGTCGGTGATGCCGAGCGTGAGCGGCAGCTCCGGCCCGGGCACCACGAGGTCGATATGCTCGCGCCGGCAGAAGTCCACGATGCCGTCGAGGTCGTCCACGGCGAGGGCGACGTTGCGCACCTTGCCCCCCTCGGTGCCGCCGTTGCCCGGCGCCACGAAGACGGCATCGGCCGCCTGGCCGAGCTTCCAGGCGAGCGCGTGCTCGCGGCCTCCTGACCCGATGACGAGAATACGCACGCTGCCTCCTTGCGTCCCTGCCTGTCCAATCTGACGGTTCGCCCTAGCGGTTCGGGTTGACCTCAAAGTCGCTCATGTCCGCCGGCGTGTTGGGGTCCATCTGCGAAACGTCGAGCGGATAGGCGAGGATCATGGACTGCCGGCTGCCGATGCCGAGCTCGGGCGAGGTGTTGACGCCGACCACGAGGTCGATGATGCCGGCATTGGTCACGTCGGCGAGGTCGATTTCGGCCACCGAGCCCTTGATGCGCCGGGTCTTCCACTTGAGGGCCAGGCCCACGCCGTCCCAGTAAAGGGCGTGGATCTCGCCCTGCGGGAAGAAGCGGTAGCGGTCAAAGAACTGCGAGGCCGTGGAAATGGGCTTGTTGAGCATGAGCACATGCTCGCCGGTGCGGCCGATGTCGGCCGAGATCATCCGCATGGGCGCATAGATCTTGCCCGGGAGCTGGCCTGTCTTGTCGATGCCGAGGCCGGGCATGGTCTTGTAAAAATCCATGCCCGTGGCCGAGCCGGAGAAGCGCTCCATGGTGGTGTGCACCGGCGTTGAGCCGTTGGCCTGGAAGAGCTTGACGCGCTCGTCGTCGGTGAGCATGGCGAGCATGTCGCCGGAATTGTCCTTGCCGGCCGGTATCCAGGCCACGTTGAACACGGTGGCCCCGGAGGGGAGGCTCAGGCGCGCGCCGAGGCCGTACTTGTTGCCCTGCTTGACGAGCAGGTGCACACCGGGCGCGAAGAGCTTGATGCTGTCATAGCCCTGGCCCACCAGGGTGGGCGTGAAGTTGGGCGGCGTGCGCAGGACGCTGGCGAAATAGGGGATGCGCTCGGCGCACTGGGTGAGCTTGTTGCCCTTGAAGGAGAAGAAGTAGGAATAGGGCCGGTTGCTTTCTTCCTCAAAGGTGGCGATGACGAGGTCGGAGGCGCCGTCGCGGTTGAGGTCCATGGCGCGCATGGAGAAATTCAGGTTGGAGGCAGAGACCGTTGTGGTGCCGAGCTGCTTGAGCCGGCCTCCTTCTTCCCAGAGGTAGATGGTGAGATTGTGGTCGCCCAGAAAGGCGATCTCGTTCTTGCCGTCGCCGTTGAAGTCGGCCACGGCCATGTCCACCATGTTTTCCTTGATGCGCTGGCTGCGCAGGCGCGAGCCGTCCGCGGCGCCGGCGCCCTGGTAGCGGAACTGGGGGTTGAGGTAGGTCTGCTGCTGGCCGGTCTCGTTGACGATGATCTCGCCGCCGGCCGCGCGGGCGCCCGCGGGCGCGGTCTGGCCGGGCTGGCGCGTCATGAAGGCCGGCTTGGCGGCCACGGTCACGCCCATCACCTCGGAGCCGAGCGCGGAGCTCACGTTCTGCACGGCGCCGGTGAGCCCGCTCACCGGGGCCTCCACCGTGCGGCTCCAGGTCTTGCCGGCCTTGTCCACGCAGTTGACCTCGATGGCGCAGTCATTGCCCATGACGTTGACCGTGCCGAAGACGGCGTAATCCGCGCCGGAAGAGGCGAGCGCCTTGCGCGCCTCGGCCGCGGAAAGGGCCTTGCCCTGAAGGCTCTTGCCCTCGAGCACGCCAGGCCGGTTGAGCTTGCCCTGGATGGTGCCGGGCACGGCCTTGGCGAGATAGCTGTAGCTTTGCGGCGCGTTGACCGTGAAGGGCGCGATGACAAAGGATTTTTGCGAGGGCTGGGCGGCATGCGCGATTGCCCCCAGGCAGAGGACGGCCATGGCGAGCGAAAGCGCGAGCAAAAGGCGCGGGGCAGGTTTCATCCCGGGACTCCTTGGGTTTTGGGCGCGAGGTCGCGCCGGGCGCACTATAGCCGTTCCCGGCCCGTGGCGCAACCGTGAGGCGCGTGCGCGGCTTGCGGGGCGCTGCCCGCCCGGATGGCTGGCCGCCTCCCCGGTGCGGGGCGCCATTGTCTCCGGGCCGGCCTTCTGCTATGGTCGCGGCGCTGGGCGCGGAGGCCGGCCTATGGGACAGGACATCTTCGATCTCGTCATCATCCTCACCCTTGTCTTTTTCACCCTGCGCGGCGCGCGCGTGGGCCTGGTGGGCGAGGTGGCGGGCGTGGTCTCGCTGTTGGGCGGCTTCTGGGGCGCCCGGGCCTTTCACGGGCTTGTGTCGCCGCACCTGACCTTCATTTCCGGCGAGGGCTGGCGCACGTTCGCGGCCTGGGGCCTCGTGTTCGCGGGCATCATGCTCGGCGTGGGCCTGGCGGCGCGGCTCGTGAAGAAGCTGGTGGCCTTTTCCTTCGCCTCCTGGGCGGACAGGCTGGCCGGCGGTGTTTTCGGGCTGGCCAAGGGCGTGCTCATCTGGGCGCTCGTGCTCATCGTGGCGGAAAAGCTGTTCCAGAACGACGCCTTCATGCGCGATTCGCGCGTCATGCCCTATTTTCACGCCCTGGTGGGGCAGCTTCGGGAATGGCTGCCGCCGGACATCGCGGCAAAGCTCGGCCTCTGACACGGCCAGGGAGGGATCTCATGAAAGATGACCGCAGCTCGTGCGCCCTTGCCGCCCTCAGTGAAGTAATCGCCCGGCTCACCGCGCCGGACGGCTGCCCCTGGGACAGGGCGCAGACCCCGGAGAGCATGGCCGAATATCTTATTGAAGAAAGTCACGAACTGGCGGCGGCGCTGCGCGCGGGCGACGCGGCCGCCGTGCGCGAGGAGCTGGGCGATGTGGCCTTCCTCCTGCTCTTCGTGGCCGGCATGTACGAAAAGCGCGGGGAATTCACCCTCGCCGACGCGCTCACCGAGAACCGCGCCAAGATGGTGCGCCGGCACCCGCATGTCTTCGCCGGCGAGACCTTCCCCGACCTCGACGCCCAGCTCGCCCGCTGGGAGGCCATCAAGCGCGCCGAGCACGAGGCCGCGGGCGCGCCGCAGGGCCTGTTCGCAAGCCTGCCCGCCAGCCTGCCGCCGCTCACCAAGGCCTACCGCATCCACTCCAAGGCCGCGCGCGTGGGCTTCACCTGGCCCACCGACGAGGAGGTGGAGCAGCAGGTGGAGGCCGAATGGCTCGAATGGCTCGATGTTGCCGCCGGCGACGACCTGGCGGCGCAGAAGCACGAGCTCGGCGACCTCATCTTCTCCATTGTGGAGCTCGGGCGGCGCAAGGCCCTCACGGCCAATGACGCCCTCGACGCCGCCGACAACCGCTTCCTCCGGCGCTTCGCCCGCATGGAGGAGCTGGCGCGCGAGCGCGGCCTCGACTTCGCGGCCCTTTCGCTGGACGAAAAGGACGAACTCTGGAACGAGGCCAAGGCGGAGGAAGGCGCCCCCGCCGGAGGTGGCGAGACCGCCGGCACGCCCGGGGCGGAGGCCTAGCCGTGTTCCCTGGGCGTCCCGCGCCGGCCGCCCTTTTCCGTTCCCTCCTCTTCTGCGCGCTTGTGGGCGCGTGCCTCATCCTGCTTGCCGGCGGCTGCGCCCGCCGCGCCCCGCACGCGGCGCCGCCCGTGGCGAGCGGCCTTCCCCGCGCCGACCCCGGCTACCTGCAATGGCTGGAGCGGCAATCCATGCTCGGCCACGCCCCGGAGCTGGCCGCCCAGGTCTCGGGCACCGAACGCCTCTGGCACAACAGCGGCGAGGCCGTGCGCGTGCCCGTGCTTCTGCGCGCCGCGCCCAACTGGCTCTCGCTGGACGCCCGCTCCCTCGCCGCGCCGCGGCCGCTCTTCGCCGCCCTCGGCGCCGCGCGCCTGCCCGAGAAACTGCCCGCCCTTGGCCTGGAAGGACTCTTCCTCGCGCCCGTGGGCGAGCGGGCCGACATCTGGACCGCGGAAAGCCCGGACGGTGGCGGCACTGCCGACAGCCGGCGCCCGGGCGCCCCGGCCTCGCTCACGCCCGACCCGGCGTGGGGGAGTGCCGAGGACTTTGGCCGCCTCGCCGCCATGGCCGAGGAAGCGGGCGTCCAGCTCGGCGGGGAACTCATCCCGGCAGCCACGGGCCTCGGCCCGGATTTCATCCTCCAGGCCCGGCAGGTGCCGCGTTTCGCCGGCACCTATGCCATGATTTCCGTGCCGCGCGAGGCCTGGGGCGATTTGCCCGAAGCCCGCGGCGAGTGGGACTGCCGGCCGCTGGACGCCGCAGGGAGGGCGCGCCTTGCGGAGCGGGGCCTCCTCCCGCCCGCGCTCCTGCGCGACCGCCTTTCCTGGGCCGCGCCCTCGGGCTGGGCCGCCACCGGCGAGGTGCGCGGGGCGGACGGCCAGCTGCGGCGCTGGGTCTACCGCCACGGCCCCCATGTGCGGGAGCCGGTGCTCCACTGGCAGGATCCCACGGGCCGGGCGCGGCGCATCTTTTCCGCGGCCAGCATCCGCCAGACCGGCCTCGAGGGCCAGACGCTCACGGGCCTCAGGTTCGAGGCCCTGATGGGCCTTGACGTGGCGCCGAATGGAGAGGGGGGAGCGGGCGAGGCGCCCCTTGAGCGCGCCGCCCTGGCGCCGGGCCTCGAGGCGCTGGACGAAGCCGCGCGCGAGATCCACCGCTACGGCGGCTGGGCGCTTCAGGCCGACGCCCTGCCGCCCGCGCTCGCGCCGCTCATCCTTGCCGGGCCTGTGGATTTCACCCGCGACGCCGCCACGCCCCGCGCAGCCGCCCAAGCGCTCCTCACGGGCGATGCGGCCCCGCTGGCCGGGCTTTTGCGTGGCGCCCTGGCCGCAGGCGTGGA
>CAMWVJ010000013.1 GCA_947177645.1 uncultured Desulfovibrio sp. | reverse complement strand
GGGCCGCGCCTTCCCATATGGGTTCAAGCGGGTCATATAGGCGGCTGAGGGATGGGGCCCGGGTGCCGGGCATGAGGTCTCCGGGAGGGTTCAGGGGGGATGCGCTGGCGCACCATAGCGCGGGCCGCGCAAAAGTCAAAGGCCGGGGCGTCAGGCGGCGTGGGCCGTGCCCTGCTCCGCTCCGGCCGCTCTCCTGGCCTGGCGCCGGGCCTCGAGGCACGCGAGCAGGAAATACACGACCGCCAGCAGCAGGAGGTGCGCCATATAGGGCGCCGCCTCGGCCACGTTTGCGCCGCACTGCGAGGCGCGGATGATGCCGTAGGAGCCGGGCGTGCTCGGGAAGAGCCAGCCGAGGCACTGGAAAAAGAAGGGAATGTTCTGCGTGGGCCAGAGATTGCCGGAAATGAACACGCAGGGGAGCGCCGAGAGCACCACCGCCTGCATGACGAAGTGCGTCGGCCCGAGCAGGAGCGAAAGCAGGCAGGCGAGCGAGCTCACGGCCAGCGAGAAGGCCGCGCACATGCCGAGCGTGGCCGGGATATTCTGGAAGGAATTGATGCCCTGAAGATAAAAGACCGGCCCCTCGATGAACAGGGTCCAGAACAGGCAGAGGAAGAACACCGTCATCTGCACGGCGAAGAGGCAGAGCGGCGAGCCAAGCGCGGCCGCAAGCACGGCCGGCCGCTCCGCGCTCATGTACCAGGCGTTGAACAGCATCCCCATGCCGGCGCACATGAGCGTCTGGAACACGATGACAAAGACGATGGGCACCGCGAAATTGAGATAGCCGGAAATGGTGTTGTACGCCGCCACGGTGACGAGCGCGGGCGCCTGCATCTCCATGCGCGCGAGCTCAGAGGCCGATGCGCCCTGCGCGCGGAGCCACGCGGCCACGGCGCGGCTTGCCGCAGCCGCAAGCGGGCCGCTGGCCCCGGCCGTGGAGATGCGCCCGCCCACGAGGTAGGCGCCGTCGGCGGTGAGGGTGATGGCCGTGGGCACCGCGGCCGCCACGTCGCGCCCGAAATGGGGCGGGATCTCGAGGATGGCCGAGACCTCGGCGCGCTTCATGGCCAGGATGGCTTCCTGCCGGTTCTCGGTGACTTGCAGGATATTGAGGTCGGGCGTGGCGCGAAATTCCATGACGAGCTCACGCGAGAGCGGCGAGCCGTCCCCGTCCACGATGGCGCAGTGGATATGGTCGGGGAGCTGTGCCATGTAGGGCCAGCAATAATAGGCGGCATAGAGCACGATGGCCGCCATGAAGAGCGGCGCGCAGGCCATGTTGGTGCAGCACTGGCGAAAGGCCGTGGCAAAGCAGCGTGCGGGCGTCATGGCCGGGCCGCCTCCTCGCTGGCCGCGAAGCGCCCGTATTTGCGGCGGAAAAAGGGCAGTCCGATGATGAGCGGCACCACGAAGAGCAAGCCAAGCGCGAGGAAGGTGGTGCCCAGCTCGTCAAGCCCGGCGCCGAGCGCCCAGACCTGCGACTGGCCGCGGATATACCAGGTGAGTGGCAAAAAGTCGGCGTAAAAACGCACGCCCGCGTCCATGGAGTCAAGCGGGATGGAAAAGCCGGAGAAGGGCAGCGCCGGCGCCGCATAGCCCACTGAAATCACCAGCGCGAGCCGCCAGGTGGGCGCAATGCCGGTGATGAGCACGCACATGGCCGCGATGGCGGCCACGGCCGCGGCGCCGCAGAAAAACCAGGTGATGACCGAGCCCGCCGGCGCGAAGCCGCCGTAGCCGCTGAAGAGCGCGATGTAGAAGAGGATGACGAGGCAGTAATAGACGTAGTGCGGCGTGAGCTTGCCCACGAGGGCGGCGCCGAAGCTGCCGCCGGCCGAGGCCAGCCACGCGGCCACGCTGCGGTTCCAGATCTCGCGCAGGATGGCGGTCATGAAGGCGAAGGTGGCGCCGATGATGATCAGCCCCGGGATGAGCGTGGAGGAGAGAAAGATGAGGAAGCTCGAGCCCATGTTGGCGAGCCGGTAAAAATCGGGATGCACGAGGGAAAGGATGCGCTCGGCGCCAGTGGCGCCCGCGCCTGCCTGAAGGAGCTTTTGCGCCGTGCGCTCCTGCGAGAGGCCGTCCATGACCTCGGCCGTCTCGATGGCGAAGGTGCCGCCCACGGCATAGCGGTTTTCGTCCGTGTGGATGACCACGGTGCCACCCGCGCCGGTGAGCGCGTCGCGCATGTAGCCCGCCGGGATGACGATGACCCCGTAGACCGCGCCCTGGCGCATGGCCGCCAGCGCCCCGATGCTGTTCTCGTAGCTTTCGAGCCCGAGGGCCCGGTTGGCATCGAGCGCGCGGATGACCTCGCGCGAGGCGGAGCTTTTGTCCTCGTCCACCAGCGCCACGGGCACCCTGGTCATGATGCCCTGCCCGAGCAGGCCCCAGACGATGAGCATCCACACAAGGGGCATGATGTTGCAGAAGATCACTTCCCGGGCATTGCCGGCCCACTCCCGGCACTCGCGCACCATGGAGCCAAAGACGCCGGCGAACCAGCGGCGCGGGGCGCTCATCGCTCCCTGTCCACCAGCACGGTCATGCCGGGCCTGAGATTCGCGATCTTTTCCACGGGCCGCGCGCGCACTTCAAAGGTCTTCATGTCATAGCCCGAGTCCTCGCGGGTGCTGCGCCAGGTGGCGTAGCTGGCGCGCGGGCTGATGTAGTAGACCTTGAAGTCGATGCCGTCGCGCCCGAGGGCCGGCACCCGGGCCTTGAACACATGGCCCACGGTAATGCCGGGCAGGCTCTCCTCCCGGATGTTGAAACTCGCCCACTGGTCGTCTAGGTTGACCACCGTGAGCACCGGGAAGCCCGCGCCGGCGAGCTCGCCCGCCACCAGCACCACCTTGTCCACCTCGCCCGCGTGCGGTGCCTTCAGCTCCACGTCGTCCGCGAGCGACGCCACCTCGCTGACCACGGCCGCAGCCTCGCTGGTCTCGGCGCTGGCCGCCGCCTTCTCCTGCGGCCGCGAGCCGGCCTGCGCGAGGTCATAGACCTGTTTCGCGGCAGCCGCCTGGTCGGCGCTGGCGAGCATTCGGGCGCGGGCCTCGTCATGGCGCTCACGCGAGACGAGCCCGTCCCGGAAGAGCGCCGCGATGCGGTCATAGGTCTTGCGGTCGAGGTCGGCCGCGGCCTGGGCACGCTCCCATTCCGCGTGGGCGGCTTGCTTTTCCTGCGGGCGCAGGCCCTCGTCCACCATGCTCTGCTGCGCCTCGGCCGCGCGGTCGCGCGCACGCGCCTCGGCGAGCTTGGCTTCGATTTCGGGCAGGTGCATGCGCGCCACCACCTGCCCGGCGCTCACGCTCTCGCCGGCCTCCACCAGCACTTCCTTCACGCGGCCCGGCACTTTTGAGGAGATGCTGATGGTGCGGCCTTCCATCTGGCCCTGAAAGGGAGGCAGCGGCGGAAAGGCCGCGCGCCACACGCCCCAGATGACGAAGATGCCCACGCAGGCCACGGTGGCGAGCAGCAGGATGAGGCCCAGCTTGCCGCCGTGCGTCTTGGCCGCGGCGTGCTCTTGTGTGTCGCTCATGCTCAGTTTTCCCGGATGATGTCGGTTGCGGTGCAGGCGTTCATGAAGTCCGGCATGTTGCCGGAAACGAGGTGCAACAGGGCGTAATTGACCACGAACTGGAAGGCCGCCACCCGGCGCTCCACCTCGGCCGCGAGCAGCTGGTCGCGGGCTTGGGTCACGTCGAGCGCGGTATACAGGCCCTCGCCGAAGCCCTCGCTCTTGAGTTTCAGGTTTTCCCGCGCCAGCGCCACGCCCGAGGCCGTGAGGTTGTATTGCTCGCGCGCGTTCTGGGTGTTGATCCACGCGGTCTCCGTGGCCGTCCTCACCGCGTTCACGGCTTCGGCCTGCCCCGCGCGCGCCTCGCGCAGGGTGGCCCGGGCGCTCTTGTAGTCCGCCAGGCGGTCGCGCGAATCCCAGAGGGTGAGGTTCACGCCAAGGCCCGCCAGCCACTCGGGCCATGCGGCGGCCTGGTGCGGATGGGCGAAATAATACTGCCCGAAGGCCATGACCTGCGGGAACCACGAGCTCCTGCTGGCGTTGACGCCCTGGTCGGCCTGCTGGACGCGGGCCTCCACGGCGGCGAGTTGCGGATTGTTCCTGAGGGCCTGTTCCACCCAGGTCTCCATGGGCGGAAGGCCCTTCTTGAGCACAAAGAGCGGCGTGGACAGGGTGCCGAGGTTGTCGGAGAGGAGCAGGCGCTGCAACTCGAGCTTGGCCGTGCGCACATGGTTGCGCGCCTTGAGGCGTTCGCGCTCGGCGGCGTCGCGTGCCACCTTGACGCTCATCACCTCCACATGGCTCACCATGCCCTCTTTCTCGAACGAGCGGGCGCGGGCGAGCTCGCGGTCTTGCTCGGCGAGCGTGGCCTCGCGCAATTTCTGGAGGGAGAGCGCGAGCTGGAGGCCGAAATACTTGGTGACGAGCTCGGCGTCCAGCTGGTTGACCTCATGGCGGTGCTTGGCCCTGGCCTCCTCCGCGCCGTACTTGGCGGCTTTTTGCGCCGCGCCGATCTTGCCGCCGGTGAAGATGGGCATGGTGCCGGTGACGGCCGCGCGGGGCCCGCTGAAATTGTAGGTATCCTCGATGTCAAGGGGCATGGAGCCGAGCGGCGTGGACACCGAGCGGTCAACGTCCACCTTGGCCTCGCCCCACATCTCCACGGCGCCCACGCCGATGGTCGGGCCATGCAGCCACTTGAGCGAGTCCGCGGCCTGCTCCTTGCTTTCCACATTGGCTGCCGAGGCCTTGAGGGCGTTGCTGCTCGCCTGCAACTGTTCGCGCGCGCGCCTGAAGCTGAGATCCGCCGCGGGTGAGGGCGAGGGGAGCACGAGGCCCGCGAGCAGGAACAGCAGAGCCACCGCCCCGAGGAGCCGGTGCTTGCCGTGGGTGCCGGCAGATTTAGCGTGTGTGGTGTTCCGCATACACACCCCTTGGAAGTGGGCGCCCGCGCGGACGGGACGCGGCAGAGCGGGCCTGCGCCGCACTCTGGAAATTCTCTGGAAACGGTCTCGGGTATTTTTATAGGGCGCGAAAGAGAAGTCAAGAAGCCCCGGGCGCGGGAGAGGGCCGGCGGCTTCCCGGGCTTTCCGCCTGGCCCGGGCGTGACATTCCCCGCCCCTCGCCGGGCGCAGGGAAAAACGAAGGCCCCGGCATTGCCGGGGCCTCGTGAAACAGGCGCTGTGCCGAAAACCTAGAAGCCGAAGCCGTCGGCATTGGCCCCGGAGGTGCCGAAGCCGAATTCCTCGGGCACGCTCGAGGCGGCCTCCTCCTGCACTTCGGCCACGGCCTCGCCGCCGGTGCCGGCAGCGGCGGCAGCGCCGCCCACCACCATGCCCTTGAGGCCGTCCTTGATGGCGTCCTTGATAGTCTGCATGAGCTCGTCGTGGTTCACGGCCACCTTGCCCTGGAATTCGGCCACCTGGCGGGTGAGGCCACCCACCTCGGTCTTCATGGCCTTGAGCTTGCCCTCGAGCTCGTCACACTTTTTCTGCACGGCCTGGGCATGGGCCTCAAAGGGCTCAAGCTCGCGCACGCGGGCCTCGAGCTTCGCCACGGCCTCGCTCTGGCGGGTGGCGGCGGCATTGGCCTCGGCCATGGCGTCCAGCGCCTCGCCGGCCAGGGCTTTGGTGCGGCCGTCCATGGGCGTGAGCGACACATTGTCGCCGAGCGCCTTGCGCCACTTGGCCACAAAGGCGCTCCAGTCCTGGCCCTCGGCCCAGTCCATGTCCATGAATTTCGGGTACCAGCGCGCGAGCCACGCGGCCGCGAAGGGGCCCACGGCGGCGGCGCAGGCCGCGCAGGTGACGGAGCGGCCGGTGATGAAGCCGGCGAGCTCCTGCACGTTCACGTCCTTCTTGCCCGTCACGAGGGCGAGAACAGTTTCCAGCGGAAAGACTTTGCGATCATCAGCCATGGCGGCTTCCTCCTCGAAGATCGGTACTGCGTTCGTGTGTGCCCGTGCCGTGGCTGCGGGTCAGCTTCTTCCGTACATCCGCACATAGACCATGGCCGCCACCCGGTACACGAAGTGCCCGAGCTTGGACCACGGCGCATAGGCGAAGAGCATCCAGACAAAGACCAGATGCAGGTAGTAGACGATGAAGGCGGAGTGGATGCAATCCATGAGCCGGAACACCTGCGAGAACATGCCGGTCACGGCCACCAGCCAGATGATGCCGAGCAGGTACCAGTCATAATAGCTGGAGGACTGGTATTTCGGGTTCAGCCGCGCGCGCCGCCAGGTGAGCAGGGCCAGCGCCACGAGCAGCAGGATGGCGCCGATGTTGGCGAGCACCTTCACCGGGAAGGTGAGCGGCATGGGCGTCTCGATGAGGATGCAGGGGAGCACCTTGCCGCCCCAGTGCCCGATGGCCACGATGGTGGTCACGAGCGCGAGGATGGCGAAGCTCCAGACGAGCATGGTGTGCGACACGCGGCGGCTCTCCTGCGGCACGCCCGTGGCCGGGCCGTCCTGGCAGTCGTCGAACTTGCGGCCGGTGATGACTTCTTCAAACAGCACCTGCCAGAGGATCTTGATCCAGCACTGCTTCGGCCCGAGCACGAGCAGGCTCCCCTTGGGCTTGAACATCTGCCACAGGCGCATGCAGCCCCAGGCGAGGATGGCGAGCGCCCCGAAGAAGGTGAGCATGAAGATGGGGTCGATGGTGTAGTCGCCATAGAAGATCTGGCCGAACACGATGCGGCCGTCGGCCGTCCGCGGGAACCAGTTGCCGTCGTTGAAGCCCGCGCGGATCCACCAGACGATGAGCCAGAGCACCGCCGGGATGCCGAAGAGCCAGGGCAGCCCCTTGCAGGAGCTCATCCACTTGCCCACGATGGCCGGGGGCGTCAGGTCGCGGTAGATCATGTTGCGGGCCGCGGACATCATTTCCGCGGGCTTGGCGCCGCGCGGGCAGAGGTCGGAGCAGTTGCCGCAATTGTGGCAGAGCCAGAGGTCAACGTCGGCCGCGAGCTTTTCCTTGAGGCCCCACGAAGCCCAGACCATTTCCTTGCGCGGATAGGGCGCCACCTCCGGCGAGAGCGGGCAGGCCACCGAACAGGTGGCGCACTGGAAGCACTTTTTGAGGTCGCTACCCCCTGCTTCCATGAGCTCCCGCGTGAAGGCGGGATCGGTGTGCAGCGTCATTTGCGCCATGAGACCTTCCTCCTACATGCCCTTGAACGGGTTGGGGCCAAGGGCCGTGATGCGGGCGACAAAGCCGTCGATGAGGTCCGGCACCCTGTCATATTCGTCGATGGCCACCTCGAGCTGGTCCACGCGCTCCGGCTCCACGCCGAGGCGGCTCAGGGTCTCGGCGATGTTGTCGCGCCGGCGGGCGCAAATCTCCGAACCCTTGATGAAGTGGCACTGGTAATCGTCGCCATACTTGCAGCCGAGCAGCAGCACGCCGTCAAAGCCCTTGCTCATGGCGTCCGACACCCAGATGGCGTTGACGGAGCCAAGGCAGCGCACCGGGATGACCCGGCAGTACGGGCTCCAGCTTTTGCCGCGCAGGCCGGCCATGTCGAGCGCCGGGTAGGCGTCGTTCTCGCAGGCGAGGATGAGGATGCGCGGGCCTTCCTTCTTGAAGTCCTTGGGCACCTGCACCTCGCGGATCATGGAGCCGATCTGGTCGATGCTGTAGTTGGCGAAGGAGATGACGCGCTCCGGGCAGGCGCCGAAACAGGTGCCGCAGCGGCGGCAGCGCGCCGGGTTGGGCTTGGGCGTGCCCTTCTCGTCGTCGTCGAGCGCGCCGAAGGGGCATTCCTCGGTGCAGCGCTTGCACTGGGTGCAGCGCACGAAGTTGAACAGCGGGTGCGAGGTGTCGCCCGAGCGGGGCAGCACGGCCACGCCGTGTTCCGCCGCCTCGATGCACTGGATGGCCTTGAGCACCGCGCCGCAGGCGTCCTCGGCGCAGGCGTCCAGTGTCATGGGCTGGCGCACGCAGCCGGCGGCATAGACACCGGTGCGCCGCGTCTCATAGGGGAAGCAGATGTAGTTGGAGTCGGCGAAGCCGTCGAAGAGGTCTAGATCCGGGAAGTCCGGCCCCTGGCGGTAATCGAAGTTGACCGTGAGGTCCTTGGCCGTGGTGGGCACGAGGCCGCAGGGCAGGACGACCAGATCGACCTCCAGGTCGAAGTCCATGCCAAGCAGGGTGTTGGCGCAGGAGACCACCACGCGGTCGCCGAGGTCTTTCACGCCGGTCACGTCTGCCTTGGTCATCATGAGCCCAAGCCTGTCCTGCATCTTCTTGTAAAAGCGCTCGAGGATGCCGGGGATGGCCATGTTCTTGTAGATGACGAAGGCCTGCACCGCGTCGTTCGTCTTGTCGCAGATGATGTTGGCCTGGCGCAGCATGCCCACGCTGTTCACGGCGTTGGAATACTGGAGGTGGCGGATGCTCGTGAGGTCTTCCTTGACGTAGGGCGCGTCCATGTTTTCGCCGTCGCTCTCCACGTTCTGGCCTTCGTCCTCCTTGAGGGCGTCGGCGGCCTCATAGACGCCGCCGTCCCCGGCCTCGCGGGCGAGCGCGCCTGCGCCGAAGGCCTGCTCGGCGAGGGTGGTGTCGAGCACAAAGGCGATGCGCCTGGCCGTGACCTTGCCCTCCACGAGCATCTTGGCGAACTGGCCGGCATGGACCACCGAGGGGCTGCCGTAGCCCATGGGCTCGAGATACTTGCCGTCCAGCGGCGTCCAGCCCGTGGCGAGCACCACGGCGCCCACCTCCACCGTGACCGGGCCTTGCGGCGTGGCGATCTCGGCCTTGAATTCGCCGGGCTGGCCTTCGAGTTTCGTCACCGTGGCCTCGAGGTGGCGGGTGATCCTGGGCTCGGACTCAAGGCGCGCGATGCGTTCGGCAAGCTCCAGAGGCTCCTTGTCCGTCCACGGGGAGGAAAGCGGCGAGGAGACCGGGATATTGTTGGCCGCGCCGCCGAGCTTGTCGGACTTTTCCACAAGCACGACCTCATAGCCCGAGGCCGCGGCCTCCATGGCCGCGTGCATGCCCGTCCAGCCGCCGCCGATGACGAGGATGCGGCGCGTGCCCGGGCCCGTGGCGGGCTCGGGCGTCTCGGTCTTTGAAAGGCGCACCATGCCCATGTTCACATAGTCCGTCGCCATGAGGCGCAGAAGCTCGGGCGCGTCGCCGGGGGGCAACCCCAGGACGGACGCGCCGTCCGGGTCGCGGTAGGCGAGCACGCACTGCTCACGCAGGTTGACGTGCTCCACCTGCACGGGCGTGCCGTCATGGGGCGCGAAGCGGTAGAGGTCCGCGTCCACGCGCGGCGAGGCGCCGCAGAGCAGCAGCCCGTCAAGGCCCTCGGCCGCGATGTCGGCCCTGATGCCGTCCACGGCCTCCGCGAGCACGGGCACGACCTTGACCACGGCCGCGAGCGAGCCCCACTTGTCGCGCACGCCCTGGGCCAGGGCCTCCGCGTCCAGGCCGCCGCCGATGTTGGACTGATCAAAATAGACGCCAATCTTGCCGGCCATGCCGCCTACCTCCCTTTCACCGTTTGCACCGCCTTCAGGGCGGCGGCTGTGCCGGACTGGGCCGAGCGCGTCACGTCAAGCGGCATGCGCGCGCAGCCGCAGGCAAAGATGCCCGCCTCCTCGCCGCCGGCCACGAAGCCGTCCTCGTCCAGCGGGAGCGGCAGGGGAAGCTCCTTGCCGGCGAGAGAGGGCTGCATGCCCGTGGCCAGGACGGCGAGGTCGAAATCAAGGGCGAGTTTTTCGCCGCGCACCGCGTCCTCGGCGATGAGGCGCACGCGGTCGCCCTCGATGGCCTGGGCTTCCGCCACCTTGCCCTTGATGAAGGTCACGTTGGGCAGCGCCTGCACCTTCTCCAGCACCTTCACATAGCGGCCGGGCGCGCGCAGGTCGATGTAGAACACCGTGACCTTCGTCTGCGGCGCCTGTTCGGCCAGGTAGAGGCACTGCTTGAAGGTGGCCATACAGCAGATATAGGAGCAGTAGTTCAGATGGTTCTGGTCGCGCGAGCCCGCGCACTGCACGAAGCCCACCGAGAGCGGCTGCCGGCCGTCGGAGGGCCGCACGATCTTGCCGCCCGTGGGCCCGAAGCTGGAGGCCAAGCGCTCCATCTGCATGTTGCTGATGCAGTTCGCGATGTCGCCGCCGCCCAAGTTGACGAGATGCTCCATGCCGTAGGGCTGCCAGCCGGTGGCCACCACGATGGCGCCCACGGAAAGCTCGATCTCGCGCGGGCCCTCGTTGATCTCAAGGAAGCGGTTGCCGGCCACGCGCGCGGCGTCCGCGCGGGTGAGGGTGTCCGGGTCGAGCACCCAGCGGGCCGGATAGGCGAAGGGCATGGCCTTGTAGAGCGCCTTGCGCGAGGAAAGGCCGAAGTTGAACTCGCTCCTGGTCTCGCCGTCGAGGGTCTGGGCGAGCAGGCTGAAGTCCACGTTGTGCGGGGCCGTGTGCCGGGGCTGAAGGCGCACTTTTGCCGT
>CAMWVJ010000012.1 GCA_947177645.1 uncultured Desulfovibrio sp. | reverse complement strand
TCCATGCCCTTTCTTCCGCTGACGGACGGCCCCTCAGGAGGGGGCCGGACGGCCGAGGCGCAGGCCCTGGCGGGCGTGCTGCCCCTGTGGGAGCAGCTTGCCGCCACCACCGGCCAGGCCGACCCCTTCTGCTGCGCCCCGGCGTGGCAGCTCACCTTCCGCGAGACCGTCACCCCGGGCAAAAAGCTCTTCTTCCACACCGAGCCCGGGGGCCTTGCCGTGTTCACGGAAGTCCTGGTCGAGGGGCAGCGCGTCTTCCTGGCGCCGCCGGAAAACGGCTGGCTCTTCGGCTGCCCGCTGCTCGGGCCGGGCGCCGGGGATGCGCTCGCCGCGTCCCTCAGCGCTTTTGACGCGGCCTACCCGCATGCCGTGCCCCATCTCATCATAAGCGGCATCCGGCCGCGGGGGCCGCTGGCGGCCATGCTCCTGCACCGCTTCGGCGAGGCCTACGCCTTTTTTCGCCACGGCAGTTCCGTGCAGTGCGCCGCCTCGCTCGCCGGCGGCCTGGACGGCTATCTCTCGCGGCGTTCCGCCAATCACCGCGCCAAGCTCAAAAAGGCCGCGCGCAAGGCAGAAGCCGCGGGCGTCAGCTTTACGCGCGCGCACCCGGCCACGCCCGAAGAGGCAAAAGCCCTGTATGCGCGCATGCAGGCCGTGGAGGCGCGCAGTTGGAAAGGCCTTTCGCAATGCGGCATGGGCGAGGCGCCGGCGCGCGAATTTTATGCGCTGCTCGTGCAGCGACTGGCCCAGGAGGGCAAGCTGCGCGCCATCATGGCGCAACGCGACGGCCAGGACATCGGCTTCATTTTCGGCGGCCTGTGCGGGGTCGGGATATGCGGGGCCACCTACCGCGGGCAGCAGTTCAGCTATGCCGCCGAGGAGCAGAAGCTCTCGCTCGGCAACCTGCTCCAGCTCGAGACGCTGAAATGGCTGTGCGAAGAGGGCGCGGCCCGCTATGACATGGGGCCGGTCACGGGCCCGCGCATGGAATACAAGCGCCACTGGACGGAAGAAAACCACGAGATCCAGACCTGGCTCATGGTCAAAAAACCCTGAACGCGGAGAAGGGCATGCAACAACTGGAAGTGCGCACCACGCGCCGCGAGGAAATGCTCGACATCACCGGGGCCGTGGCGGAACTCGTGCGCCGGCAGGGCTGGACGGACGGCGCCCTCATGCTGTTTTGCACGCACACCACCTGCGGGCTCACCATCAACGAGGGGGCCGACCCTGACGTGAAGCGCGACCTCATCCGCTTCTTCAACGAGATCGCCCCGCACACCCACGGCTGGAGCCACGCCGAGGGCAACACGGACGCCCACATCCGCGCAAGCCTGCTCGGGGCCTCGCTCCTCGTGCCCCTCGCGGGCGGGGCGCTCTGCCTCGGCCGCTGGCAGAGCATCTATCTCTATGAAGGCGACGGCCCGAGGACGCGCACGGTGCTCGCGCAAAGGCTCCTGACGGGAGACTGAGTCGCCCCTCAGGCGTGGCGGCCCATCTGCTCGGCCACGGCCAGCGCCTTGTGGCCCTGCATGGCGCCGAATTCATGCACGCCGGTCACAAAAAGCCGCCCGCGGTCCTGCCAGCGCTTGAGGCCCAGCATCTGGCGGTAGGCCTCGGCCGGCCCGGCGAAAGAGCGCGGGAAGAGGCTTTCGCCGCACATGAGCAGCATGGCCTCCCGCACTTTCATGTCACGGAGACGCTGCTTGCGCGAATACGGATACATCCTGTCCATGGCGGCCTTGATGTGGCCGCTGAAATTGTACCAGTAGAGCGGGCTACAAAAGACCAGCATGTCAGCCTGTTCGAGCTTCGGCCAGAACTCCGCGAAGCTGTCCTCCACCCCGCACGGCTCGCCCGTGCTCCAGCAGCCGTCGCAATGCCGGCAGGCGCCCACGGGCGTAAGGCCGGAGTGGAACGCGTCCACCGTGTGCCCGGCCTCCCGCGCGCCCTTCATGAAGGCGTCCGCCAAAAGCAGGCTGTTGCCGCCCTCGCGGGAGCTGCCCGTGACCACGAGGATGTTCTTCTTTTCGCCCGTGCCCTCTGTGGTGAACGACTCCACATGAATCGGCGAAGTGGACGAAAAATGCCGGTAGAGCGCGCCGCCGCCCACGGCGAGCGCGGTGGCCGCGCCGGCCACAGTGAACAGCTTGCGCCGGGAGAACTTTCTGCCGCCCCGGGCGGGTGCCTGTTTCTCTTCAGCCATCATTCCCCTCCCCTAGAGCGACCGCATGCGCGGGCGGTCCACCATGCGCTCCAGCTCCTCGTCGGAGCAGGAGGCCAGCGTTTCGTCGATGTCGGCCAGCACTTCGGCCTTGGCCGCGGCGTCACGGTTGGCGAAGCGGTAATTGAGCGGGTTCAGGTAATGGACGCCGTCATAAATGGTGTCGATCTCGAGATTTTGCAGGAAGGTGCGCAATTCCTCGATCTTCTCGCGCTCCGAGGCCTCGGTGAACTCGCCGCGCCTCGCCATCTCCGCCACCGGGGTTCCCGCGAAGAGGGTCATGCCCGTGGTGGTGATGCGCCGCGGATGCACCTTGTTGAACATGCGCGCCGTGGCCTCGCCGCTGGCCTTGCCCATGCCCTTGCCGCCCATGCCGAGAATGTAGAAGTTGGTATAGGTCATGCCGGCGGCATCCAGGCGTAACAGTTGCTCCACCGTCTCGGCAGAGTCATGGCCCTTGTTCATGAGCCGGAGCACATCGTCATGGCCGTTTTCCGTGCCGATATAGATATGCTTCAAGCCCAGACCGCACAGTTCCGCAAGCTCCGCGTCGCTCTTGGCCGTGATGTCGTCGATGCGGCCCTGGAGGCTCACCCGCGAGAAGCGCGGAAAATACCTGCGCAGCACCTCGAGATATTCCCTCAGCGTGCGCACGGGCAGCGCCAGCGGATTGGAGCCTGTCATGTAGATGGCCGTATTTTCAGGAAAAAAGGGCTTGTGCGCCAGGACCTCGCGCTCCAGCTCCTCAGGCGTCACCGCCATGAAGGGGTAGCCCCGCGAAACATAGCAGAAATGGCAGTCATTATAGGTGCAGCCCTGGGTCGCCCGCAGAAGCAGCGAACGGACCTCCTGCGGCGGCCGCATGGCCGGTTCGGTGAATGCTCTCATCGTCCCCCCGATGACCGGTTGGAGTTGTGCCGGGAAGATGCACCGGCGCGCGCCGGACGCGCTTCAGGCTCATATTTTTAATAGCTGCTAAAAAAGTGTCAAGGCGCGCCGCGCGTGCGCCTGCCACCCGCCCGGGCCCGTGCCGGAAATCGTGGCCAGCGCCGGCATTTACAAAGCTGGCTGTTTGAGTACTATAGGCGCAAAAGCGGAAATGGGAGCGCCTGCATGATCAAGATCTACATAGACCCTGACCTCGATTTCCAGCCGAAACTGCCCAAAAACGCCGAATGGACGGACGACCCGGCCGTGGCCGAGATCCTGCTTACCCCGGGCAAGGCCCCGGCGGAGTGCAAGGGCCACGTCATCGCCTGCCGCAACCAGGATGCCGTGAAGCACATGGATAAGGCCGAGATCGCGGCCTATCATGACATCTGGCTCTTGCCGGTCATCCCCCCGCTCTGGCAGGCGCGCCTCGACAAGCTCGTGGAATGGGTGTCGGAGCTCAACACCGCGCAGATCGAAAAATCCTGGCTGGAGACGCTCATCGACTCCATGCCGGACATGATCTGGTTCAAGTCCCTCGACGGGCTGCACATGAAGGTCAATCAGGCCTTCTGCAAGGCCGCGGGCAAGACGCGCAAGATGATCGAGGGGCGCGACCACTACTTCATCTGGAACGTGGACCCCGGAAGCGCCGACCATGACGAGACCTGCGTCAACAGCGAGGCCGAGGTCATCAAGGCCAACAAGACCTGCACCTTCAACGAGACCCTCAAAATAGGCGACCAGAAGCGCCACCTGCTCACCTACAAGACGCCCATCCACGACCGGCACGGCAAGATCATCGGCACGGTGGGCGTGGCGCACGACATCACCAATATCCTCAACCTGAGCATGGAGATCGAGATCTTCATCGAGGCCATGCCCTTCCCCATCATCATGCACAACGAGAAGGGCATCATCACCCACATGAACCAGAAGTTCGCCGACTTCTTCCACGAGCGCAAGAGCGACATCATCGGCGTCAACTACTGGGACTGGAAGAGCTGGTTCTTCACCCACGAGGCCGGGAGCCTCGGCTTCATGGACGACGGTGAGCAGAAGTTCGTGAGCGTGCGCGAGACCGAGCTCAGGGACATCTTCGGCAACGTGTTCGGGGGCCTTGCCGTGTTCAGCGACATCACGGCGGAAAAGAACCTTGAGATCACCATCCGGCGCAACGCCAGCGAGGACCACCTCACCGGCCTCGCCAACCGCCACGCGCTCACCGAATATTTCCAGAAGATGGACAAGGGCGTCTTCCACCTCCTCTACCTCGCCCTCGACAACTTCAAGGCCGTCAACGACCGCTGGGGCCACGAGACCGGCGATATGGCCCTGCGCAAGATCGCCTCGGTCATGCGCGAGACCTTCCCCAACGATTTTCTCGCGCGCCTCGGGGGCGACGAATTCCTCGTCTGCATCGCGCGGGATATTGAGGACGACGAGCTCGCGGCCCTGGCGGCCAAGGTGCAGGCCAATCTCTCCACCTGGTTCAGCTCGCTCGACAAGCTCTCGGACGTGAGCCTGTCCATCGGCATCCGGCCGGCCTGCGGCCCGGAATACCCGCTGGAGCAGCTTATCCATGAGGCCGACCAGGCCATGTATGCGGCCAAGCGCAACGGCAAGGCCCAGGCCAAAGTCTGGGAGCCGTAGGCCGGGCCGCTTCAGCGCCGCTGATTTTTGCATGATGGTGACTCCCGGCAGGCCCGTGCCGGGAGTCGTGGTGTCGGGAGCCATCCTCTGCAAAAAATCGGCTCCGCCATGGCCCATTGCCCGCAAACGCGCCCCCGCCGGGCCTTTGCCGCGAAAAAAATTTTTCGCCCTCGACACTTGCCAAACGAAAGAAATGTGGATATTTGATTGCGTTCACGAATTAAGAGGGAGGGTTAATTGCTGTTTTCTGTAACCTGCTGTAAACGAAACAATTTTTAAAAACACGGCGCAATGACCCAGGCCCTGCGCAAAGGCAGGGGATGGGTTTTTGTCGTCTTTGCCGTGCGCGGCAGGCAGCAGCTCAAATTTTGTTTCCCCGATGCGCTTTTCTGGCGCGGCAATGGCGCGGGCCCTTTTTTTCGTTGCAAACGCAACTGCCAGACCATCTTGAGGTACCCATGAGCCAGCTCAGCAAACAGTTCGGCAAGATCAAGACTTCCCTGCCCATCCCCCATCTGCTGAACCTCCAGATAGACTCCTACCGGAAATTCCTCCAGGAAGGCGTGCCCGAGAACGAGCGCAGCCGCGAGGAAGGCCTCGAGGGCGTTTTCCACACGGTCTTCCCCATCGAGGACTTCAACAAGACCGCGAGCCTCGAGTTCGTCTCCTACGAGATCCAGGAGCCCAAGTACGACCAGGCCGAGTGCATCTCCAAGGGCCTGACCTACGAGGCGCCGGTGCGCATCCGCGTGCGTCTTGTCGTCTATGACGCGGACGAGGCCTCGGGCAACCGCACCATCCGCGACATCAAGGAGCAGGACATCTATTTCGGGACGCTCCCGCTCATGACCGAAAAGGGCACCTTCATCATCAACGGCACCGAGCGCGTCATCGTCAACCAGCTCCAGCGCTCGCCCGGCATCATCTTCGAGCACGACGGCGGCAAGACCCACACCAGCCGCAAGGTGCTCTACTCCTGCCGCATCATCCCCATGCGCGGCTCGTGGCTCGATTTCGACTTCGACCACAAGGACATCCTCTATGTCCGCATCGACCGCCGCCGCAAGATGCCCGCCACCATCCTGTTCAAGGCCATGGGCATGAGCAAGGAGCAGATCCTCGACTATTTCTACACCCGCGAGCACTACCTGCTCGAGCCGGGCGGCAAGGTCATGTGGGAGGTGGAGAAAGACCTCTACCGCAAGGACACCGCCTATGCCGACATCACGGCCGAGGACGGCACGGTGCTCGTCAAGGCCGGCAAGCCCATCACCAAGCGCGCGTGGCGGCAGATCTGCGAGGGCGGCATCAAGGCCATCGAGGTGCGCCCGGACTTCATCGAGGGCATGTTCCTCGCCGAGGACGTGGTGAACCCCGAGACGCACGAAGTGCTCGCCGAGGCCGCCGACGAGATCACGGCAGGCCTCCTCGAGCGCTGCCGCGAGGCGAACATCCGCCGCCTCTCCGTGCTGCACACCAAGGGCACGGACACTTCCTCCTCCATCCGCGACACCCTCGTGCAGGACCGCATCCCGGACAAGCAGAAGGCCCAAGAGGAAATCTACCGCCGCCTGCGCCCGTCCTCCCCGCCCACGCCCGAGATCGCGGCGAGCTTTTTTGATAATCTCTTCCGCAACCCGGACTATTACGACCTTTCGCCCGTGGGCCGCTACAAGCTCAACCAGCGCCTCGGCCTGCACGAGCCGGCCGACCTGCGCGTTTTGAGTGACGAGGACATCCTCACAGCCATCAAGGTGCTGGTCCAGCTCAAGGACAGCCACGGCCCGGCCGACGACATCGACCACCTGGGCAACCGCCGCGTGCGCCTCGTGGGCGAGCTTGTGGAAAACCAGTACCGCATCGGCCTTGTGCGCATGGAGCGTGCCATCAAGGAGCGCATGAGCTTGCAGGAAATTTCCACGCTCATGCCGCATGACCTCATCAACCCCAAGCCCGTGGCAGCGGTGCTCAAGGAGTTTTTCGGAACCTCCCAGCTCTCGCAGTTCATGGACCAGACCAACTCGCTCTCCGAGGTCACGCACAAGCGCCGCCTCTCGGCCCTCGGCCCCGGCGGCCTCACGCGCGAGCGCGCGGGCTTCGAGGTGCGCGATGTGCACACCTCGCACTATGGCCGCATCTGCCCCATCGAGACGCCCGAAGGCCCGAACATCGGCCTCATCGTGTCGCTCACCACCTATGCCAAGGTGAACGACTACGGCTTCATCGAAACGCCCTACCGCGTGGTCAGGAACGCCCAGGTCACGGACGAGGTGGTGCATCTTGACGCCTCGCGCGAGGGCGACGAGGTGGTGGCCCAGGCCGACGCGCGCATGGACGCCGACGGGCGCCTCATGGACGAATACGTCACCGTGCGCGTCAAGGGCGAGGTGGAGATGCGCCACCGCGACGAGGTGACGCTCATGGACATCTCGCCGAGCCAGATGGTCTCCATCTCGGCCGCGCTCATCCCCTTCCTCGAGCATGACGACGCCAACCGCGCGCTCATGGGCTCCAACATGCAGCGCCAGGCCGTGCCGCTTTTGCGCTCCGAAAAGCCGCTGGTGGGCACGGGCATGGAGACGGACGTCGCGCGCGACTCCGGCGCGTGCATCGTGGCCCCGGCCGACGGCCGCGTGGAATACGCGGACGCCGACCGCATCGTGGTGGCCTATGAGGGCGACATCTATAAAGAGCAGGGCGGTGTGCGCGCCTATGACCTGCTCAAGTACCACAAGTCCAACCAGAACTCGTGCTTCGGGCAAAAGCCCACCTGCAAGCCCGGCGACATCGTGAAAAAGGGCCAGATCCTCGCGGACGGCCCGGGCATCGACGAGGGCCAGCTCGCGCTGGGCAAAAACCTCGTGGTCGCCTTCATGCCCTGGTGCGGCTACAACTATGAGGACTCCATCCTCATTTCCGAGCGCACGGTGCGCGACGACACCTTCACCTCCATCCACATCGAGGAATTCGAGGTCGTGGCGCGCGACACCAAGCTCGGGCCGGAAGAGATCACCCGCGACATCCCCAATGTCAGCGAGGACATGCTGCGCAACCTTGACGAGAGCGGCATCATCCGCATCGGCGCGCCCGTGAAGCCGGACGACATCCTCGTGGGCAAGATCACGCCCAAGGGCGAGACCCAGCTCACCCCGGAAGAAAAGCTGCTCAGGGCCATCTTCGGCGAGAAGGCGCGCGACGTGAAGAACACCTCCCTCAAGGTGCCGCCGGGAGTGGAGGGCACCATCATCGATGTCAAGGTGTTCAACCGCCGCTCCGGCGAGAAGGACGAGCGCACCCTGGCCATCGAGGCGCACGACACCGCCGTGCTCGACCAGAAGGAAGCCGACCACATGCGCGCCCTGGGCGAGCGCACGCGCGCGAAGCTCGCGCCCATCGTCATCGGCAAGCAGACCGCGGCCTCCGTGGCCGGCAAGAAGAAGGGCGAGACCCTCGTGGAGGCCGGCGCGGCCCTCACGGACGAGCAGCTTGCCGAGCTCCCGGTCAAGAAGCTGGCCGGGCTCTTCAAGAGCAAGGAAGTCAACGACGAGGTCGCGGCCCTGCTCAAGGACTATGACCGCGAGGTGGATTATCTCCACCATATCTATGACTCCAAGCGCGAAAAGGTCTCCGAGGGCGACGACCTCGCGCCCGGCGTCATCAAGATGGTCAAGGTCTATGTGGCCATCAAGCGCAAGCTCTCGGTGGGCGACAAGATGGCCGGCCGCCACGGCAACAAGGGCGTGGTCTCGTGCATCCTGCCCGAGGAGGACATGCCCTTCTTCGCCGACGGCCGCCCGGTGGATATCGTGCTCAACCCGCTCGGCGTGCCCTCGCGCATGAACATCGGGCAAATCATGGAGACCCACCTCGGCTGGGGCGCCAAGGAGCTGGGCCGCCAGCTCGCGGAGCTCGTGGATTCGGGCGCCATGCTCGATTCCGTGCGCAAGGAGGTCAAGGCGGTCTTCAAGTCGCCCGAGATCGACGCGCTCATAGACGGCATGGACGACGAGGAATTCGTGGCCTCGGTGAAGAAGCTGCGCAACGGCATCGTCACGCGCACGCCGGTCTTTGACAGCGCCACGGAAGACGAGATCTGGGGCTGGCTCGAAAAGGCGGGCCTCGCCAGCGACGGCAAGACTGTGCTCTACGACGGCCGCACCGGCGAACCCTTCAAGAACCGCGTCACCACGGGCGTCATGTATATCCTGAAGCTCCATCACCTCGTGGACGAGAAGATCCACGCCCGCTCCACGGGCCCCTACTCCCTCGTCACGCAGCAGCCCCTCGGCGGCAAGGCCCAGTTCGGCGGCCAGCGGCTCGGCGAGATGGAAGTCTGGGCGCTGGAGGCCTATGGCGCGGCCTACCTGTTGCAGGAGTTCCTCACCGTCAAGTCCGACGACGTGGCCGGGCGCGTGAAGATGTACGAGAAGATCGTCAAGGGCGACAACTTCCTCGAGGCGGGCCTGCCCGAATCCTTCAACGTGCTCGTCAAGGAACTCATGAGTCTCGGCCTCGACGTGAACCTGCACCAGGAAGAGGGCAAGAAGCCCAAGCGCGTGGGTTGGGCGCACGAGGCCGGCAACGACGCCGAATAGCTCTTCCGCAAGTTACGGGCCGCGCGGGGAACTGCCCCTGCGCGGCCGCAGAAAAACAAAGGTCGAACCACCCTCAACGGGCCTTTCACAAGGCAGGGTAGAGATATATGAGTCTGGACGATCTGTTCACCGCACGCGGCTCCTCCACCAATGCGGCCAATATCCGCAACCTCAAGGCCATCCAGATCTCCATCGCGTCGCCTGAGGCCATCCGCGAATGGTCCTACGGCGAGGTGAAAAAGCCGGAGACCATCAATTACCGCACCTTCAAGCCGGAGCGCGACGGCCTTTTCTGCGCCAAGATCTTCGGCCCGGTGAAGGACTATGAGTGCAACTGCGGCAAGTACAAGCGCATGAAGCACCGCGGCATCGTCTGCGAAAAGTGCGGCGTGGAGGTCATTGCCTCCAAGGTGCGCCGCGAGCGCATGGGCCACATCGAGCTGGCCGCGCCGGTGGCCCATATCTGGTTCCTCAAGACCTTGCCCTCCAAGATCGGCACCCTGCTCGACATGACCATGGCCGACCTGGAGAAGGTGCTCTATTTCGACTCCTACATCGTGCTCGACCCCGGGCAGGTGCCGGGCATCCAGAAGCAGCAGGTCATCTCCGAGGACCAGTACCTCCAGATCATCGAGCGCTACGGCGAGGACGCCCTCACCGTGGGCATGGGCGCCGAGGCCGTGCGCACCCTGCTCGAAGAGCTCGACCTCGAGAAGCTGCGCACCGAGCTGCGCGAGGAGGGCGAGGCCACCAAGAGCCAGACCCGCAAGAAGAAGATCACCAAGCGCCTCAAGATCGTGGAGGCTTTTCTGGAATCGCAGAACAAGCCGGAATGGATGATCATGGAGGTCATCCCGGTCATCCCGCCGGAGCTTCGCCCGCTCGTTCCGCTGGACGGCGGCCGCTTCGCCACGTCCGACCTCAACGACCTCTACCGCCGCGTCATCAACCGCAACAACCGCCTGAAGCGGCTCATGGAGCTGGGCGCGCCGGATATCATCGTGCGCAACGAAAAGCGCATGCTGCAGGAGGCGGTGGATGCCCTGATCGACAATGGCCGCCGAGGCCGTCCCGTCACCGGGCCGAACAACCGCCCGCTCAAGAGTCTTTCCGATATGCTCAAGGG